>NZ_JAWOQN010000504.1:0-698 GCF_033337395.1 Vibrio sp. YT-19(2023)
TACGCTGCTGTCGGTTCTGTTTATCTTCAGTGTGTGTTTGGCTGCGGGTGTAGTGACGTACCACTTTACCGCTCAACTACTGCTAAGTGTTGGCGTGTTTATTGTGTCGTTAGGTCTAGCGTTAGTTGGGTTAGCGTGGTGGCAGAAGCGGCTGACGCACTTCCTTGGTTTCAAAAATACAACCGACCAATTGCAGGAGGGCTGGCATGCGTTCTCTAACCAAACTCGACCGAGCCATGCAGATAAAACGCATCGAGGGTAAAGCGGCTTTGGAGCAATGCTTGCTGGATAAGCAAACCCTCAAATTTACCTCGAACCGATTCGTGCAAGAAAACCCGTGGACTGCGCTTGGGTTGAGCGCTTTTGCCGCGATTGCTGTTGCGAAAGCTGGGCGACTTTCTCGCGTCACGTCATCTCTCTCCTCCATCAGTTTGCTGCTCAATGGCGCGATGGATTTGAGTGGTCAGCTAGCCAAATCTTCTTCATCGTCTGCTGCATCCTCAAAAGAAGCAGGTGAAGAAGCGGCTCAACCATCCGATTTACCACCCCATCAGTAGAGGATGCGCATGAATGGAAAATTAAACCTTCCCATCAATACCGTGATTGGTGTGTCTCTGCTGGTGTTATTGCTTGTTCCAGCACTCTACTTCGCCAAACCGGTGCTGTTACCTATGGTGATAAGTACGTTCGTGGCACTG
>NZ_JAWOQN010000505.1:0-697 GCF_033337395.1 Vibrio sp. YT-19(2023)
TTAGCCAACGTCTAATGAAATTGCGGATCAATCATGCCGCAGATTTGCTGCAATCTACGTCGTTGCCGATTGGGATTGTGTTTGAGCGAGTCGGATATCGTAATCAAGCCCTGTTTAATCGCCACTTCAAAACGTACAAAGGACTAACACCACGCGACTACCGCCAGCATTATCAGCAGCGAATTCAGCCTTAATGGGAATGGTATGCAACTGCTAGTAAGAACGTGAAAAGAGTTACTCGACGGAAAGTGATGTGCAATTGGTATATTACTTGCAAAGTTTTTCAGGAATCATTATTAAGATTCAATGACAGTTAATTTAGGGAACTTGATTGCCATTTTTCTGTCATATCTCGTGAGTAATTTGACCGTGTCAGGAAGGTAATAATCGGTTTTAGGTGTCAAAAATGGCTGCAATAGAACCGTTTTTATCATTATGTTGTGAAATGAGTCACGGTTAAATAATTGGTTCCCTTATAGATTGAAGGGGATAAAAAACCTTAGACAATAAGCTCATAAAGAGCGTTACTTATAGAAGATGAGGGAGATTACTATGAAAAAAATGAGAAGGGCTCAGCTACATCGTGTTCGCATCCAGTACTGGAAAGATACGAAAGAAGCAACAGCTAAGAAAGCAGAGTTAACCGTACTCGAAGTCCTTGAGCTGGCAATAGAATTCAAACGTTCTCTACGCATTG
>NZ_JAWOQN010000506.1:0-697 GCF_033337395.1 Vibrio sp. YT-19(2023)
AATACAGTTAGCCCAGAAGTATTGCCAAGCAGAATGCATTCCGAGCGTTGTCCGTCTCGTCCTGCTCGACCTATTTCCTGGGCATAGTTTTCAATGGATTTAGGCAGATCAAAGTGGATCACTCGGCGAATATCGGATTTGTCGACACCCATCCCAAAGGCAATCGTGGCCACAATGCAGTCAATTTGGCCCGCCATAAATTGCTGTTGTATTTGCTCACGAACTTCACTTTTCATTCCTGCATGATACGCATGAGCGTTAACGCCAATGTGGATCAATGACTTAGCCACTTGCTCTGCAGTTTGCTGTTGCGTTACGTAAACGATGGTTGGCAGTTTAGGGGCTGCGGCGACAATCGTGTTGAGTTGCGTTTGCTTTTCGGACTCTTCGCAAGGGATGACTGAAATATCGAGGTTCGAACGGTAAAAGCCAGTTACAGTAATGTGGTCACTCGCAATATCGAACTTATTTTTCATGTCCTCAATAACGGCGGGCGTTGCTGTGGCGGTCAGCAACAAGGTTTGGGGAATATTCAGTTCTCGCTGATATTGCGGCAACTTGAGGTAATCCGGACGGAAGTTATGCCCCCACTCAGAGATACAGTGCGCTTCATCGACCACCATCAAAGAGATTGGCACCTGACGAATGAACTCGCGAAAGCGCTCGTTTTTGAGGCGTTCGACAGAAATCATCAGAA
>NZ_JAWOQN010000507.1:0-697 GCF_033337395.1 Vibrio sp. YT-19(2023)
TGTTGTATTAAGTCTGATTCAATACGAAAAGCGCGTTTCTCACAGCTTAAAGCTTGCTGAAACTGCCCTTGTGACGCACTGACTTTGCTCATTGCGTTGTAAAAACGTTTCGCCAGAATGGGCGAAGAATGCTTTTTAATTCGTTTCCCGATGGACTCCAATAGTAAATTGGCCAACGAAGTGTGGCCAACACCATTCAAGCAATACGCCGTTTCAATTTTCACCACGGTTGAGAGCCAATAGGGGGCCGCACTTCCGGTGGTGTACTTAATGCTGGATATGGAAAGCAGCGCTTCGGAATACTCTTCTTGCAGACGATGCAATTTAGCGCGATACAAATGCGTTTGAGCGGCGAGGTTTTTGTCGCTTACTAGGATGCTGAGCTCTTCACATTCACCCAATAATTCGCTGGCTTCGGCCACACGTTTTAGACTGATGTAACAGGCGAGCATATACAGTTTGTAACGCAAACGAAGTGAGCGACTGCTGATGGCGTGATCAATCGCGTCGATCTTTTGGTAGTAACGTAGAGCACGGTTGTGATCGCCATAAGCATCACATAAGTTGCCCATACCAATGATCGCTAAAACGTATTCGTCGATAAAACCGTATTCCACTGCGATGTTGGTGGAGGCGATGTACTCGGTGAGGGCAGAGTTGTAATCACCAACTTCAACTAAGCGTTCGCTCAAACTTG
>NZ_JAWOQN010000508.1:0-696 GCF_033337395.1 Vibrio sp. YT-19(2023)
AGGATTAGATGTCGATATCGTAAAAGGATTTGCGAGCTCGTTAGGTGTGCGATATGAGTACGTACCGGCTCAGTGGAGTGACATGGTCGGTAAGCTGACAGGTCAAGATGTTCAATACCGACACAACCGCGCAGTCGTGGGTGGCAGTGTGCCAATTGAGGGTGATCTGATTGCCAATGGCGTGACGATTTTGGATTGGCGGGAAGAGGTATTGGACTTTTCTCAGGACTACTTCCCATCGGCGGTATGGCTTGTTTCTCGTACCGATTCAAGTTTAAGTCCAATTAAGCCAAGTGGCTCGATCGACGAAGACGTCAAGACAGTGAAAGAGTTGATCGATGGACGAGAAGTGTTGGCGCTAGAGCATTCGTGCCTAGACCCAAACCTTTACGACTTGTACGACACGGGTGCCAAAGTGATTTTGCCCGATGGCAAACGACTCCTAAACGAAATGGTACCTGCCATCATGAAAAATGATGCTGAAAGTACCTTATTGGATGTAGCAGACACATTAATTGCTTTAGAAAAATGGCCGGGAGAAATAAAAGTCATTGGCCCTGTTTCCGAAAATCAAAAAATGGCTGTTGCGTTCCGTAAAAATTCACCGGAATTACGCGAAGCGTTTGATCGTTATTTAGACTCTATTAAAAAAGATGGGACGTATGAAAAGCTCGTTAAAAAATACTACCCGTCCAT
>NZ_JAWOQN010000050.1:0-24673 GCF_033337395.1 Vibrio sp. YT-19(2023)
GGCTACGACGATTGATGGGCGTAACCGCTCAGATCGTAGCTTCTTGATTTAGTTCCATCGAATTACGCAACAAAGCCTATACGGTGCGCTATTTTTATTCTCATTTAGTCTCGAAATGCTAATTTATATCACCTCTTGAAGAGCATTTAGTTCGTAGATGAATCTTTAATGTATTTATATATTATGATGCAAAACAAAGCTCATATTTCCATGTTAAATATGGACTGGTCATACTGCTTTCTAATAATTAAATTATTTGAAAATTATAAACTGATTTTATATCCATTATAAATAAAATTAATGATAATTAATATTTGACATAAACACTAAATTTATGTGGAATATGCGGGTTGATTTGTTTTGAAGAAATAAAATCAATTTCTAGTACTTTTATTTAAGACAAGCTTAGCTTTTAGCGATGTTTAATTATTAATGCTTATATCATGAAAGAGGATATGTATGATGTCGTCGTTTGAGTCGTACTGGGTTGGGATACGTCAAAGAATAGCCGCACAAACCGAAGGTAACCGCAGTTTAAAGTCTCTAGTCATTAAAAAGCAGCGTGTGAACTTAAATAACAGTGGGTTATCCTTTCGCGCTAAGTCCGGATGTCTTATCCCTCACTGTTATACCAAGTTCTCTGATGAGATAAACCTAAAAACATCGAAAAAATCGTCTCTTAGTTTTAAAAAAGGAAAGCTGTATTTTTCTCCAGTTTAATAATAAATGAAATTTGCATAAATTATAATATTAGGTTTTTAAATTTATCGATAATTAATTACGATTTTATGATGCGTTTTCAATATGTTTTCTTGGTAAATAATTAGCTGGGCTTATTGTTGATTGTTTTTGTTGTTTCCTATTTAGATATGGATAAAAGCTCAACTACTTTTCCTATACCAACTTACTCCCTGAATTGACTTGCGCGCTTTTTCTCCCCTCTCAAAAAACATAGCGTTACGGAATTATTTTCGCTCCTGTTTCATTCTTCAAGACGAAAGCTCTACCTACCTCTCATTATTTTCGACAAACATTGAGTAAAAGTAACCAATCGTAACAAGGTGGCTGTAACTGAGCGCCGTTTCAATATACTCGTTTTTTAACTAGGTAATCCCGCGCTTTGAATTCATTCGGGTACCGTTTGTAAGCCTTAAATGCTACTAAGATAAGATGTCATGATGAGAAAAAGTACTATATTACACACAGTGTTAATTACAGGGTTCGCTGCTGTATCCTCGTTGGCTTATGCTGCGCCTTCAGTTGTGCCAAATGCGCCGGAACTCAGTTCTCGTGGTTATGTTTTGATGGACTTCCATACGGGGAAAGTACTGGTTGAACGTGATGCCCACAAACGTTTAAACCCTGCGAGTTTAACGAAGTTGATGACTGCTTATGTAGCTGGTCAAGAAATTAATACAGGCAATATTACGTTGAATGATGAGGTTGTCATCAGCAGAAATGCTTGGGCAAAAAATTTCCCAGATTCTTCAAAAATGTTTATTGAAGTCAATACTTCCGTTTCTTTGTCTGACTTATACCGTGGTCTGATTGTTCAATCTGGTAACGATGCCAGTGTCGCTATTGCTGAGCATGTTGCGGGAAGTGAATCAGGGTTTGTGAGTTTGATGAATAGTTGGGCCGCCAAGCTTGAATTGTCTAACACGGCATTCACCAACCCTCACGGCCTAGACAGTGACGGTTTATATTCGACACCTTATGATATTGCCAAGTTGGGCCAAGCGATTATTCGTGACTTACCTGATATCTATCCGCTGTATAGCGAAACCTCGTTTACTTACAATGGCATCACTCAATACAACCGTAATGGCTTGCTTCGTGATCGTAGTATGAATGTCGATGGCATGAAAACTGGTTATACAAGCGGCGCGGGTTATAGTCTAGCGACTTCTGCAACACAAGGTGATATGCGTTTGATTGCCGTAGTGATGGGAGCGAAGAGTGAGAATGGTCGTGAATCAGAAAGCAAGCAGCTGTTAAGTTATGGCTTCCGCTTTTACGATACGGTAATGCCGACTGAGGCGGGTGCGGAACTTGCGAAAGCTCGAGTTTGGATGGGCGAAAAAGACGAGCTTACTGTCGGCGTAGCTAACGATGTTTATCTCACTTTGCCAAAAGGAGATGTAAAAAATCTGCAAGCGGAAGTTGAATACAACGGTGATTTAGTTGCGCCAATTTCTGAGCAACAAGTGGTTGGTAAAGTGCTTTACAAAGTCGAAGGTAAGGTCGTAAATGAAGCCGAGCTCGTTGCATTGGAGTCCGTGGAGGAAGGCAGTTTATTCAAGCGAATTTTAGACTGGTTTAAACAATTGGTCGCTAGCTGGTTCTAAACAGTAGCGAACTTCTCTCTATATCACTCTATCTTGTTAATTTTCTATTAAATCAGTTTACTAAGGCGACCAACGTGGTCGCCTTACGTTTTTGGAATACTCGTTGCGTTAAAACGCAGGCCTTCTTGTAAGGGTGTGTTTTTACCTGACCAAGAGCGTTTTGTGTTTTTGGGTGCGAGAGAAAAGAAACTAGAACAAGAATGGAGTGACACGTGCACAAGATTTTATCTTTGACATTGATTTTATCGCTCATGGGCTGCGCTATGCCTTACCAGCAGGAGGTCGATAGCGGCCAATGTGTTGGAGTCATGACCTCTCAGGATGCATATGGTTATTTAAACCCAAACCATTACACGATGCAGGTACTCGCGCTGAAGCAAGAAAAAGATGTGAAAGATTATATTCGCTATATCGATCCTAAGCATCCGGTTTGGGTTAACTGGAAAAACAGCCGAGGCACACGTTGGTATACGGTAACTGTTGGTGATTTTAAAACGAAACAGGATGCCTACAATGCGCTTTCTTCATTACCAAGCCGTGTAAAGCAGTCATCCCCGTTTGTGCTGACTTTTGCGGAAATGCAGCGTAAGCAACAAACGAGTGTTGTGAGAATGCGTTAGCCAACAAAAAACGGAAGCGATAGCTTCCGTTTTTGTATTTAGGAGTAAGCTTAAAGCGCCGCTAAAATCGTTTCTGCTTTGCTTGCTTCAAACTCTTTTGGCTCTTCAACGTTAAGCTTAGTCACTGTGCCGTTTTCAATGATCATCGCGTAACGTTGTGAGCGAATACCACCAAAGCCGCCTGTATCCATTTCAAGACCCAATGCTTTAGTAAAGCTAGCGTCGCCATCACCCAACATCAGAATCTCAGAAGCGTTTTGAGCTTCGCCCCACGCTTGCATCACAAATGCATCGTTTACAGAAACGCACGCAATTAAATCAACACCTTTTGCCTTTAGCTCATCAGCTAATACCACATAGCCTGGTAGATGAGCTTCTGAACAGGTAGGGGTGAATGCGCCAGGTACAGCAAAGAGTACGACTTTCTTGTTCGCAAACAGTTCTGTAACGTCGTGGTTAACCATACCATCGGCAGTCAACTCACTTAGAGTTGCAACTGGTAGAGCTTGGCCTTGTTGAATCATGATTCTATTCCTTTTTGTGTGCTAGTTTAGCTTTCTCAGTCTAGCGTTTATAAATGCGGTTAACCACAGAGTCTTTGTAGGGTTTTAATACCTACGCGTTTGACCTAAGGCGTGGCACTATGCCTTTATTGCAACGCTTCGTGCTGGTTTACGTATTGGCTAACAAGGTGACGATATTTCGCCTTTAACTCGTTATCGATAAAGCTGGCATCAATCGCGTTCATTGTAAATTGGGCAAGTTCACTCTTACTCATTGGATGTGCGTTGTTGACGGCCAAAAAGTTGTCCGTCATGTAGCCACCAAAGTACACAGGATCGTCTGAGTTAATCGTTACGGCGACACCTTTTCGTAGCAAATCCACAATATTGTGATCTTTCATATCGTCGAATACACATAGCTTAAGATTCGATAACGGACACACTGTCAGTGGCATTTGGCTTTCGATTAAGGATTCAACTAATGCTTCATCATCAACACAGCGAACACCGTGATCCACGCGGCTCACGTAAAGCATTTCAATGGCATCGCTAATATTTTGTGCGGGGCCTTCTTCACCTGCGTGAGCAACGGTAAGTAAGCCTTCTTCTACTGCTTGTTTAAATACGCGCTTGAATTTAGCTGGCGGATGACCTTGTTCTGAAGAATCTAGTCCAACACCAATGATCTTATCACGGTGTTTCAGAATAGCCTGTAGGGTCTCTATGGCGCTCTCTTCTGAAAGGTGACGGAGAAAACACGCAATAATTTGCGAGGTAATGCCAAGTTTTTCGTGACCATCTTTTAGCGCGCGAGCGATTCCATTGATAACAGTGTCAAAGTCTATGCCGCGTTCTGTGTGTTTGAGGGTCAAAAAAGATTTCGGTATGAATAACGTTGTCTTCTTTACAGTGCAGTAAGTATTCCCAAGTGAGATCGTAAAAATCTTGCTCCGTACGCAGAACTCCCGCTCCTTGGTAATAGAGGTCGAGAAATGATTGTAAGTCTGTAAACTGATATGCGCTGCGTAGTTCACTCGGAGAAGAGTAAGGGATCTCGATGCCGTTTCGTTTTGCTAATTTGAATAAGAGTTCCGGCTCAAGTGAACCTTCGATATGTAAGTGCAGCTCTACTTTTGGAAGACCTTGAATAAATGCGTTCATATTCCACCTTATGTGTATTGTGGATGCAGTTACTCTAAGAATAGGTATAGATAGAAATAAATCGAACGCTATCACAAAGAGTAAGACCCACGATGATCTCAACTCTTCGTAATCAGCACTTTGCGGGAACTGGTAGAGACCCCCAAACCATATCATTGGGGTTATACGAAGCAAACGAGAGGGATTATACGCAAAAATATCGCTTTGGCTATACGCAAATAACCTAACTGTCATTAGTCACGGGTTTTCCTGTGAGCGAAACGACTATTTGCAAGTCACTTGAGTATAGAGGAGCCAGTTGTTTTTGCGTGTGTGAGAGGCACGTGTAATTAGAAGAGTAGTCTAAAAGAGTGGAGATTCGTTTGAGCAAAGGTAGGTGGCGGTACCTTGCACAACGATAAAGGCAGAGAAAGCACTAGAGAGCATTTATAGATCGAATAACTTATCAAATTCTCTTTGTTCCATAATGTCTTCTATGCGGCGTCGAGTTTTCTGCTTTACCGCCGCCGCGTTTTGTTCAGACTCTTTTTTGTCTTTTTCTGACTGCTTCTTACTTTTTCTAGCCATTGGATACCTTCCAAATTAGTTGCATTATCCATTAATGCATGAAAACTGAATCAGTTAACAGTAAAACTTCCTAACTTTGAACCTGAATCACAGAGAATAGTTCCAGATTGCGTTTTCTCACAATATTCAAAATCGATCATAAAGCTATGAGAAAGAAGTTTCGGTAATACGTGCCTTCGTAAAATATCACCATTTAATTGATGTATTTTAGCGTTCCAAGAGGTTTGAGGTTGTTCTAAATTAAATTCAATTTCTAACATTTATTCTCCTGTTTTTTAGTGATTTTCTCTTTGTTAAGTAATTGATACCAATGCCTTTGACGGCCAGTTCTTTTTGAGGACATGATTTTTCCTATAAATAATAAATTAAGCAGTACTATTCAGTTTATTTTAGATAGCACAAAGCAATGCCTAAAATTAGGTTGAGTGATTGATGAAAGAATATTTTTGAAGGAGAGAGGTTTGGTGCAGCATGGGCATGCTACACCAAGAAAAGCAGTCTTATAGAGGAGTTACTTCAGTCGCTTGAGGACCTTTTTTACCTTGCTCTACATTGAAGCTTACTTTCTGACCTTCAGTCAGTGTTTTGAAACCGTCAGAAACGATAGCGTTAAAGTGTACGAATACATCTTGGCCGCCGTTGTCTTGAGATAGAAAACCGAAGCCTTTAGTTTCGTTAAACCATTTTACTGAACCAGTTACTTTAGACATAAAAATACCTTTGAATTAAACATTAAAATTATGATTTGTTTTGTGGATCTTTTCTAAGCTATTGAATGTTCAATCAAGAGGAAGTTGTACGCAGGTGTCTGAATTGGGGATTCAAGATTTTACTGAGAGGAAACTTAAACTAAATGTTGCATTAACAGCTCTCTTCTAAGAGCCAAGGCACACTATACACCTTGTTTAGAAAATAGCTACATTTATTTTAGATAAATTAAATGTGCTCATTATTAACTCGATAAATTGTATTGTTCGAAAAAGTTGAATAAGTAGAACGAATAGTATGGCTCATAATTTTAGCTCATCAACCTAAAATAGAACCTTATCGATAGCCATAGATTGAACATGCGATTTGCAAGCGGTCACAAAGATAAACTAGGAGAACTAGTATGAGTACATTCAGAGACATTCGTCAGCTTATTCCTGCGCAACCTACTGCTGATGGTGATGGAGTGAAAATTCGCCGAGTAGCGGGTTTCAATCATGCTAGCTTTTCTCCATTTTTGATGATGGATGAACTCAAATCAGAAGACCGTGCTGACTATATCGGCGGTTTCCCTCCGCATCCGCACCGCGGTATCGAGACGCTTACTTATATGTTGAAAGGTCATTTCCAGCATCGTGATCATATGGATAATGTTGGCGAGCTTCGTTCCGGTGGTGCACAGTGGATGGCGGCAGGAAGAGGCGTCATCCATAGCGAAATGCCTATTATGAAGGAAGGCGAACTGCATGGTTTCCAAATTTGGATTAACCAGCCTGCGAAAAATAAGATGCAGCCAGCTCAATATCATGACTTTCAACCTGAAACGATCACTGAGTTTGATACTCCGAATACGGGGGTTGTACGTTTGATTGCGGGTCATATGACTATAAACAACGAACGAATTCAGGGGCCGCTAACAGAGACAGGTGTTGCTGCCACGGTAGCCGATTGGAGAGCGATGGGTGGTCAAGCTTTGAATTTGAACACGGATCAAGACAACAACATGATGCTCTATGTCTATAAAGGTCGTATTCAATTAAAAGGTCGTGAGATCAATCAAGGCGAAATGGCCATTTTATCGAAAGGTGAATGGGTTGAATTACAGGCCGAAAAAGAGAGTGGTGCACTGATCTTTATAGGTGAGCCAATTAATGAACCCGTGGTGCATTATGGCCCTTTTGTCATGAATAGCATGGAAGAGATAGAACAAGCCATCCAAGACTACAACTCTGGGTTGTTTGAAACTTACTAGTTTTGACAGCCTACTCGCTTTCTCAGTTAGCGAGCAAATTAAAACAGTTTTGAGCCTGAATATTGGGCTCGACCAGAAGCAAATACGATAATCCACTGCCATCGAATTTGCGTTAGCCACGTTTAATCCACGTGGCTTTTTTCTACTTCTGACTCCAGCGTATGATGGCTTCCTTTCCTGCTTCAATTCCTAACTCATAAGCATGACGCAGTGGTGCTGGCGATCGACTCAGCCGTTTCAACTTGAATGTTTCAGGAGGACACACTTGAATGATTTCGATACCAGGTGGTGGGTTGTTGATCAGCGCTAAGGTCTGATTGTAGCGAACTTCACGTGTCAACATAGGTTCAATTAATCCGGGCGTTTCTTTCAACATCCTCCTAGTTAGGGCGCTGAATTTTCCTCTTGGCTTTTGATAGCTTGCGGGCTGACTGCGTAAAACCATAATCTTTTTGGCTCCTCGCTTTATTGCTTCTGCAACAGGAAGTGCGTCTGAGACGCCACCATCAACGTATTGAATTCCGTTCAGTGATACGCCATTTCGGTAAAGTACAGGCAGTGCGCTGCTGGCTTTCATTGTTTCTGCCAAGTCGTCGACATCAGGAAGGTGGTACTCCGCTTGCCCATTGTCTTGACGCGTCACGCCTAAAAAGAAAGGTCGTGAATCAGCTTTGAGCGCAGATTTATCGATTCCAAGTTCTTCGAGGGTGACATTCCACATCCAGTCTAAGTTCATCATATCACCACCACGTAGAAGTTGAGATGGAGAGATAAATTCTTTTCTTAAGCTGTAATCGAGGTAGATTTTTAAGTTACGTCCGGGCATTTTAGCTAAGTAGGCAGCCAAGTTGCTAGCACCCGCAGACACTCCCCAAAAGCTATCAAATGGAGAGAACTCGCTAGCAAGAAAATGATCGAGTATGCCGCATGAAAATACGCCTCGCATGGCTCCACCTTCGACAATCAATGCTCGAGAGCCTACTTTTTCCATCACTTCGCTCCACTCTTTATCAATCGGATAATAGCGTGCAGCTTAACGCATAATGGTTTTATACCCAAGTGGGCCAAAGGTCTATTGGTTGCGTTCCTTTGAATAAAAAGGGCATCAACGGATGCCCTTGTCACTTTTAGCTTATGGAATTGCGGGTAATTGAGTCGCTAATTTAGTGAAGGAGACCGAGCGAATTAGCCCCCTTACATAGAGCCATACCTGTAGTCCCATACTGATCGTTGTTGGAATAGTTTGATGATCACTTGTTAAATAGGCATACAAACACTATCCAGAGCGTTGTAAGCAAAAGTAATGGGGTGAATACTTTCTGGATAGAAGCGCCATCAGTTAAATTGTAAATTTTGATGGATTCATTATAGAACGCTCGTTTGAATTCTTTGAAGCTAATGTCGCTCTTCGCATGCGACTGTTCATAGTGCTGGTGCGCAGCGTCCGATAGCTGGTATTCCAAGTCTTGGAGCTCGTACTCCTTGTTAAAAAACGCATCCCAAGCCGAAAGGCGGGCTATCGTTTTAGGAGATGGATCCCCATTTAGTTTCTCTAGACGCTTAGCATAAGCTGCTTGATATTTATCCACGGTATATTCCTGTCTGAATAGACGTTGAGTTAGAACATATGTAAAAAGAAAAATAAGTAATAAAAGGTTTTTTACGTTCTATACCTGTGATAAATGCTAAAAAGTTCAATGCTCTAGCACTCCGATGTCGCAAATGATATTGATGGAATTGCTCTGCGACAAATAAAATAATTACTCTAGATAACAACGAATTTTTGTTGTTTTTTAAAAAAACTGATCATGAGATTGAGTGGGGAGTTTTACCGAGAAGAATTTCGCTACTGTAACTGTCTATATTTACTCAAAAAGAGAAAATCTTAGAAGCTTTCTTTGATTGATGTGAGATATTTTAGGTCGAAAAGCATTAATTTTGGCTATGATTATAGTTCGTCTTTTTGTTGTTGAACTCTACTTCGAGGGGGAAAGAATCCATATTTCGAGCATAGGATAGCTCGCTTTTTCGTTACGTCGTTCTTGGAGTTTGAGTCAGTGACGACGCTATGAGTCTAGCATCTTGAACTCGATTGGGCGTATTAATTAATTATAAAAGTAAAGCAGTGCTGAGCTAGGATAAACTTCAACGTAAAGGTGACGGTATGAATATACAATCAGCCATTATTGAATATGCGATAGCGATTATAGGCTTACTTTTGACGGGCGTTACCCTCTGAGCATGACTGCCCAGAGGATAGAAAGCGCATTAGCTTTTTGCTAACGATTGATGTTGTATCGAGCCATTGCAGCTTCTTCTGACGATACAACCGTTTTACCAATTGGTGCGAGTGAAATAACCGCTAGCTTGAGGTGTTGGAGCGCAAACGGAATGCCGATTATGGTGACAAAGCATGCTGCGGCAGAAAGTACGTGACCGATAGCTAACCAAAGGCCTGCAAATACAAACCAAAGGACGTTACCAATAACGCCGAGCGGACTCGTGCCAATGTCCATTTCATTGGTCAATTCATCGCGTGAGATGGCCTCTTTACCGAATGGGAAAAAGGAAAAATTACCCATAACGATACACGCACGCCCCCAAGGTATTCCGATGATGCTAATAAAGGCCAAAATACCAAAAAACCACCATAGCAACCCCATAAATACGCCACCAAATACAAACCAAATGATGTTACCAAGTGTTCTCATTCTATTTCCTTTATTCTTGAATGTGATGATTCAGATACCTGAGAGCAGTGTAAAACAAATCTAAACCGTCTGTTTTGTCGATGTGTGCTTCCGTGCCCTCATTCACCTGATTGATAGAATAATCGCCGTAGTCTTAACAGAGAATGAATGCCTTCCCTAAGGCAAGTCTTTTTAGTATAGAGCGTAATACTCAATCAAGCATATAGCCAAGAATCGCATTATCTAGAGACAACTTTCTCGAGATATTGACAAATTTGCTCTGCCAATCGATGGCTGGCAATGTTGCGTGTTACTACTTCATCAGCAATATTTCCAGACTCAACGACGCCAAACCAATCGAGCAACATCGAATGGAAACCTTTACTCGTCAGCATTGGCGTCCAGTCTTTCAAATTGATTTTTTGCTCTTGGTTAGATTGCCATAGTTTGCCTTCAACGAAGGAGTCGAACTCCACTGCTTTGTTTGCATAACAAGCTTGAACGCGCTCTGTAGTGATACCGAAGTGGCGATTCATCGAGGCGTGGAGCAAAGTATCTCCATGTTGCCACTGAATATCTAAACGCGCCAACTGACCACCTTCAAGTTGATGAGTTACATAAGCATCTTTTAGATCGGCTTTGGCTGTGACGTTAACGCTGTCTAATGGGTGAATAAAATCATCAAATATAAAGGTACGAACATCCCCCGGTAGTTGGTGACGGTTCTTTTCCCAGCGTAACGACTTTAAGTCAGATATGTTGCCTTGCTGCACTTGTGGCATATGTTGGTTGTAAAGTGGAATGTGACGACGGTTAAAGCCCACATAGAGTGGCTGTCTCTCTTTTTCGGCAATGTCGTACAGCTTTTCCACGTCATCAGCACTATTCGCTAATGGTTTGTCGACAAAGGTTGGAATTCCATGCTGCAGAAAAAATGCCGCTATTTGAGGGTGTACGCTTGTTGCCGCATGAATCATGACGGCATCGACGCCAAAGTGCAGAAGTTGCTGGTAGTCTTGGCAGATCTCTGAGATTCGATACTGCTTAGCCAGGCTCTCAAGTGTGTTTGGGTTGCGGGTACAAAATACAAGTTCGATATTTGGAAGCTGAGTGATAACAGGAAGGTATGCTTTCTGAGCGATATCCCCTAGACCAATAATACCAATTTTCATCCTAGTCCTTATCTCGATGTATGGATCGCGGACTGTCAGTATAACGCTTGGCGCGGCGATGAGTTTAAATACCTTGTTAGAAAAAGCCTGATTCACACTTTGAGCCAGGCTTTATTGAATGATTTAGGAAACGGCTCGGCAGGCTTTGAATATATCTAACTTGCTATCGTAGGCTTGAGTTTGTACATCCATAATGCCTAATAAAGAGTGGAACACGTTATCATGTGAGTATTGGCCTGCATTCTGTGCTTGTTTATACAAACAGTCAGTATTGATCTGCTTCGCTTGTTTAAAGCCCGAAGACAGCCACATAATCAAAGGAACACGTTTTTGGAAATCTGGTGCAAGGCCATAAGGCATACCATGTAAGAACAATCCGTTTTCGCCTAGTGACTCACCGTGATCCGATATGTAAATTAGCGCGGTATTATACTCAGACTCTAACGCTTTAAGTTTTTTGATGGTTTCTGCCAATACAAGATCGGTGTAGCGTATTGTATTGTCATATGTGTTCACTATTTGTTCGATGCTACAGTTTTCGATATCTGCACGTGGACAGTCTGGTTTAAAGAAGGCGTTGTCTCTTGGGTAACGCTGAAAGTAGGTCGGACCGTGGCTTCCTATAAGGTGCATGGCGACCACTCGGTTACCGTGCATATCCGCGACTTCCTGATCAAAATGATCTAATAGCGCCATGTCGTAACAAGTTTGGCCATTACACATAGGGTTTACTTGCTTTCGATCCACTTCAATTTTCTTGATCTTGTGGGCTACTTCTTTATCCCCACCGTCATTTTCTTTCCAAATGAGGTCAACCCCAGCGCGCAGCATTATATCGAGAGCATTGTCCTGGTTATCCGCTTTGGTGCGTTCAAACTCGTTTCGCGTGAGCTGTGAAAACATACAAGGCACAGATACAGCAGTCGCGGTGCCACAAGACGCGACGTCTTGAAATGAGATAACATCCAGTTTACTAGTATAAGGGTTTGTCTCTCGTGTATAGCCATTGAGTTGGTAGTTCTGCGTTCGAGCGGTTTCTCCTACGACAAAAACCAGTAGTGTTGGTTTGCTCTGTGCTTGCTGTACGGCGCTATTTGACTGCTTTGCATCTGTGCCGATTTCTCGATATGGCTCTGGCGTGGTGAAATATTTTTCCTTCACATACCCGGTCGCGCTATAAACGAACTGGGTGGGTATGATGATTTTTTTCAGGTGGCTATTGTTGCGCCCTACAGATGCGTAGTCTTGATAGTACACGCTGGCAATGACGGCGATGACAGCTAGCGACGACAGCATCGATACTAATTTGGTAACAGAGAAGTACAGTAATTGGTGACGTTGAGATTGCAGCTTGACCTTAAAGACAATTATCGCTGGGATAACTCCCATAATCAGCGTCCAAATTACAGAGTGAGCACTCAGGTAAGAACTCGCCTCGCTCGAATCGGTTTCAACAATATTGGCAATCATTCCAGAATCGAAAAGTGTGCCATAGTTATAGCTTGCGTAGCTCACCATACTTGAAACAATGATTAAAATTATAAAGAACGGCTTGCCGATCCAAGGCCAACTAAATAAATTAAAAAGGAAATTGAGCGCGGCAAGAAAGAAAATTGGTATTGTGATAATAAATCCAATCTTGACATTATCTAAGTGTGTAAAGATGCCGATCAGTTCTTTATAAATAGGGATATTTACGACGAGAGCGAAATACAGCGCCAACAGGAAAGTAAAGGTAACGTAAGAGATACCTCTCTGTTGTAAATCATGTGTCTTCATAATGAGTGTCTTGAATAAAAATTAGAGCAAGAACGAAGCCCAAATAAAAAGGGCAAGAGTTAACGCAACAAATACTGCTGCTGAGCCAATATCTTTGGCTCTACCACTGAGCTCGTGCCAGTCATCGCTAACACGGTCGACAACCGCTTCTACGGCGGAATTAATGAGTTCGACGATCAATACCAAGAACAGGCTACTGATCATCAGCACTCTTTCGTATGTGGTGACAGGAAGGAAAAAAGCACAGACGGAAAGCACCAAGGCGAGAATCAATTCTTGTCTAAAAGCGGCTTCGTGTGTCCATGCGGCTTTCAATCCTTGAAATGAATAGCCGGTCGCATCCATGACACGGCGTATACCTGTTTTACCTGGCTTCAAAATATGACCTTACTATTTAAGCATTGGGATGGAACACATATCCCAGAGAGGTAACGAGATTAATCGTTACAGCGTGAAACATTTGTGAATAGAATCCTTCGCGCGATAATTTAAGAAAAGTGCTTATTTAATCAAGATCGTAGACGGTATAGCCTTTGTGCTGGAGACATTTACGCAATACGAGAGATTGGGTTTTGGTTGAATCATTTGTTCCACTCAAAGCACCAGCTCCAGCTCCTACAGCACCGCCGGCAGCAGCACCGACAGCCGCTCCACCTAATCCGTCTTCTAGCGCGCCAGCAGCTGCGCCGATCAATGCGCCTGTAACTGCCCCATTAGTGGCTTCAGATTTCGCTGCCTCTGATTTGTCGACATTTTCTGCATAGCCTTGGCAGTAAAGAAAGTCTTGTTCATATGTACTAGGGTCAACATTGGTCATGTCGACGACAGGTTTTTGGTTGTAGGCGCAAGCTGTAAGCGTAGAAGTAAGCGCCATAATCAGGATAAAAGATTTATACATGAGTACTATCCATTTAGTGTGTGAATCTTATGGATTAAATGTACACTGTTTTATTGTTGGTCTCTGTCGCTTGAGTGTATTGAAGTGTCGTCTTCTGTAAATGGGGTAGGAAGGTTAAGTTAACTGTCTGATTTTTTGAGGCTAAGTGTGAAGCAAGCTCCTCCAAGTGGGCTATGGCAAATCGAAACTTCTCCACGTTGAAGCTCCATTATCTGTCTGACAATCGCCAAACCGAGCCCAAACCCGCTCGTCTTTTTGTTGCGAGATTCATCCGCGCTGTAAAATGGTTCGAATAGATGAGGCCAATGCTTTTCTTCAATACCTATGCCATCATCATGAACATTGATGAAGCAGCGGTGCTGATCGTGTTTTATCTCTACTAAAATCTGCTTATCCGCGTACCGCATTGCATTGCGCAGCAAGTTATCTAAGGCTCGCTTTAACAATTTTGGGTCAGCAAACGCGAGAACGTTTTCTGAGTTTACTTCTTGAAGCGAGATAGCGAGCGTAGTCTCTTTTTGCCATCTCTGTCGTAATTCTTTGACTAAGTTGACTAGGACGACTTCTTCTTGAGTTTGTAATGCTGTGTCAGGACGCTCCATCTTTGCGTAGTAAAGCAATTCTTCAACCATTTCTTCCATCTCGTCAATGTCTTCGACGATACTGTAAACATACTTTTTCTGTTGTTCAGTTAAGGTTGAATCCGATAACAAATCTGCTTGCCATTGTAAGCGGAAGATTGGGGTACGCAATTCATGTGCAACGGCGTTAGTTAGCATTTTATTGCTAGTGATCAAGCGAGATACTTTATCGGCCATCGTGTTAAAGCTTTTGTTTAACGTCCCAACAGACTTAGCGCTTGAGGTACTAGCTCGAGCCTTGAAGTTACCTGAGGCAAACTCAACGGTCACTCTCTCTAGCTCTCGAATCCGACGGCTTAAGAACCAGATCAACAATATGCAATACAGAGCAAATCCAGCTAAAAAGAACAACCAAACGATATTGTCATCAAAGTTGGCAGCTTTAACCACAGGGCTATTCGGATTATCGCTCATTTTAAAGATAGGCGTGCTCGCATCTAGGCGGAACCAGATATCCCTTTCTTCATCGTAAGCGACGTTAACGGAGGTATCACTTTCAAACGCCTTTTTGATGTCTGTTGGAAGCTCTTCAAGCGTATGAGGCACCAACAAACGATGGCTTGATGTGGCAAATTGTTCCAACTGTTGTTGAGTATATTCTAATCCGTGTTCTTTATAGATAGGGTAGATCAGATCGTGAAAAGCTTGACCCTCATGCTCTTGTAACAGGTAGTCATAATCTGTGTTGATCTCATAAACTAAGAACTCGTATCCCCACAAGCTAGCCATAAACAGAATGATAAGGCCAACAAAGCTTTCCAGATAAATCCGTCTCATTATTCATTCCATGCATCAGGCATAAATAGGTAGCCTTTGCCGCGAACGGTAATGATTTTTTGTGGTGAGCAAGAAGCATCGCCTAGCTTCTTTCTCAGTGTCACTATGCGATTATCAATGGTGCGGTCTGTTCCATCGTATTCAATACCACGCAGTGTTTTGGTCAGCCACTCGCGTGATAGTGTTTTTTCAGCATGCGTTGCAAGAACCCACAACAAATCGAACTCGCCGTCTGTCAGCGCAATTTCTTCTTGGTTCATTACGCACGATTTACGCAATCGGTTTAAACACAGAACACCAATTTGTAGGCCGTTTTCGGACTCGGTAGGCGCCGCCTCTTTTCTTCTTAATAGCATGCGAATACGAGCCAGCAATACGCGAGGTTTGATGGGTTTAGTAACAAAGTCATCTGCGCCTATTTCTAATGCGGCGACATGATCGAAGTCATCATCACTTGCTGTCAGCATCAACACTTTGCCTTTGTAGCATTCTCGGATTTGACGACATACACTCAGACCATCTTGCCCGGGTAGCATCAAATCTAACAGCACCACGTCTGGTTGTGTGTCAATAATCGCATTGGGTGCGTCCGTCCCATTGTCGATACATTTGACCTGAAAACCTTGTTCAACAAAATACTCTCCCAACATAGTTTGTAATTTGGGATCGTCTTCCACAATGATTAGAGATGGTTTGATTTGTTGTGCGTTCATTTAAGTGATGTATACAATATTTAATATCAATGGAACTTAAACAAATTTACGAATTATTTCAAATAAAGCTTTCTCAGAATAAGGTTATCGGATGAGTTAACTGGATAAAATTGCCAATTAATGATTTAAATCTAATCACCAATCACATTTCGAGAGATGTAAAAAGGCGCAACGTTTGCGCCTAGGTATGGAATCTTAAAGCGAAATTACCGCTTATTCGGTGGTACATACGACGCTGTTGTCGCTGCCAAATGCATTTGGAACGTAAGCATCAGCTTGTGGGTCATTTTCCCACTTCGCGTCATCGAGCAAGTAACGGAACTGAACATTCTGCGCTTTAGGTAAGCGGGTTTTAAATTTAAACTGACGACTTTTCTTCACTAATTTCATCGGTTCTGGCTGCCAGTTGTTGAAGTCTCCAGCAATTTGGACAGAGTCCCACTGATCTTTATCTAGCTCGAACGTGACTTCGACTTCATCTTTTGTCTTAAAGAATCTTTTTTTAAGCATTGATCTTTCCTTGTTCGTACAAAAACCGTTCTAACTATTACTCGTGTTTCATAATGATTTCAAGTTTTATCGAATTGTTGCTGGTATCTGATGAGGGGAGTATCCGAACGGTGAATAGCTCGTTGTGCTGGTTTCGTGTACTGAGGGAGCGTTAGAGAGAAAATTCACTAGCCTAAAATAGTCAAAGAACAGAGTTTGTTAGCGAGCCGAGAGTCCGTATCTTGAAGTCAAACCGTTATCATGTATTATCTTAAATCACCATTTTCCTTGATGTAGCTATGTTGAAGTTTAACCGTACATTGTTGACTGCGATAGTTTGCTTAGTTGCTATGCTTTTGAGTAGTGTCGCTCCTGTGGCGCAGGCTTCCGCTCCGATGAAAACAATTGAAGTACGCGATCTTATTGTTCAACAGGCTGCTCTACACAAACAACTTGGCGTCAATGACGACTGCGTAGAATCACATCACGATGAGTCAGCCATCAATAAGGCACAACAATCTCACACGAGTTGTAGCTCTTCCTGCATGGTCAAAATTCCCGCCAACTTATCTCAAAACGACTTACTGCTTCTTCCTTATAGCCTTGCTTTGATTGATAGGCCTCTAGTCGAAAAAGTAGTGACAGTGATCACCAAGCTTTATCGTCCTCCGATTGTTTAATTCCTCATCTCAAATTACTTGGGGTTTCCCCCTTTTTACCAAATGAAATGATTTGGCATTTGAATGCCACAAGGAAATAAACAATGAAAAAACTACTTGCCTTATGTAGTGCACTTTTACTGACTTTTACCGCTCATGCAGCGCAATTTGAAGAAGGGAAGCACTACAAAGTTCTGGATGTTAAGAAAGCATCGAAACCTGTTGTGACGGAATTCTTTTCTTTTTATTGCCCACATTGCTACAAGTTTGAGTCTCTTATTGAGCGTTTAAAACCTGCTCTGCCAAAAGAGGCAAAGTTTGAAAAGGTACATGTGGGGTTCATGGGCGGAGATATGGCGATTCCGATGGCCAAGTCCTACGCGACGATGGTGTCGCTAGGAGTTGAAGATACAATGATTCCTGCCATGTTTGCCCAAATTCATCAAAAGCGACAAGCGCCAAAAGACGAAGCTGAGCTGAAACAACTCTTCGTTGATAATGGCGTAGAAGGTAAGAAGTTTGATGCGGCTTACAACAGTTTCGCCGTAAACTCAATGCAGAAAGGTTTTGATAAGCAATTTTCTGCCAGCACGTTAAGAGGGGTTCCGGGTGTGGTTGTGAACAATAAATACATTGTTTTGGCCAACGAAATTCGTACTTACGACGAGTACAATCAATTAGTTAATTACTTATTGACGCTGTAACTGTAAATAGCATTGATGCTTAAAAATGGCGACGGTAGAGTCGCCATTTTTTATGCTTATCACACTCGTATTATCTAAGAACGCTTGTACATGCTTGAGTCGGAACACTAGTCATAAATATGGCATGCGGATAAAACAAGCTAGCAGCAGTGATTGCAACATTACATGGCTGAGCAATCGTGGTTTTAATCACATTGGTAAGCACGGCACCTGTATTATTTACTGTTTGAGCGGCGGCTTGTTGTGCCTGGTAAGACACGCAACCTGTCGTTGCATTGATCATCGCAGTGCTAAACAAAAGTTTGCGAAAAAACATATTCATATCCTTTGTGAATGCTTTGAATTACTTATATGTGGATTGATTCATAAATGAAACGAAACAGTGTTCAAAATATGTGTGCATTCACGAAATGAACATTGTTTTATAAAAAGACGTTTTTTTTGTGATCTTAGTACTGGACAGACCAGGTTATGAAACTAAAGCCAATCCGTGCATTACGATTACGCCGAAGGTCAATTTGCTCCTCATTCCTTGATATCCCTTGGGCTCGGCGTCTTGTTCGACTTTCCTCACGAGCTTTTCTGCATACCAAACAGCAAGGTACCCAATTGCTAAGAGTAGGGTTGCGACTGCGTAATGTTTGTGGCCCTGCAGTAATGCGCCCCAAGCCAGTAAGACAAAAAGGTTGCTGAGAATTAATATATTTCGGCTAAGGCGATGGTAGTAATGCTCAATGCCATTACCCCAAAGGATGCCGGATAAAAAACTTAATATAACGGCGCTATATGCGATGAAAAATTGCTGACCACTTAAATTGAAGAGTGAGATGTCAGTGAAAATCAGCCCTAAACTAAACACAAATGGAACCAGGCCTAAGTAACCGAGTTGTAGCATGGTTGAGCGTGTTGTCATGGTCGTCACCTTATAATTGTTGCTCTATCATATTGGTAAGCGTAGTACTTGTCGGTGATGTGGAGCTTGGAAAAGTAGCAATAACTTTACCTTCAGAGCTAATTAGAAACTTGTAGAAGTTCCATTTTGGTTTTATGCCTGCTTGGTTGGTAATTTGGTTGAAGACTGGGTTCGCATCTACACCTAATACTGAAGAGCGAGCCATCATTGGAAAGGTTACCCCGTAATCGAGATAACAGACTTTCGCTGTGTTTGTTTCGCTTCCTCTATCTTGTCGAAAGTCATTGCTCGGGAAACCGATAACGGTGAAGTTTTGGTCTTTGTAAGTTTGATAGAGGGTTTCTAACTGTTCGAACTGAGGAGTGAAGCCGCACTGGCTTGCTGTATTGACGACCAGAAGCGTCTTTCCCTTAAAGCTTTCGCATAGATCGACTTCTTCCGTTGAGTTTAACAACCTTTGCTTACCTTGAAGAATATCAGGGCACTCAGATGCAAGAGCAAGCGAATTCATGGAGAGAAAGCTAACGAGAGCGGCGAAGTTCAGTAATCCTTTCATGGTGTTGTTCCCCTTGTTTTCAATAAGTATAACTACTTAAGTGCAAAGAGGATCGATCAAAAAAGCCGCACAAATGCGCGGCTTTTTCAAGAGCTGAGATCTGACTATGCCAGTTTCAACTCGAACTGGTTCAGGTACATTACCATATCTTCAATCGTCAGTACCGGCATGTTGTGCAGGCGACCGAATGCTACGATCTCCGGTGCCTTTGCCATCGTGCCATCTGGATTGGTCACTTCACACAGTACGCCAGCGGGTTGAAGCCCTGCCATTTGCATCAGATCAATCGTACCTTCTGTGTGACCACGGCGAGTCATTACACCACCTGGACGTGCGCGCAGAGGGAATACGTGACCCGGGCGAGCAAGATCTTCCGGTTTTGCGTGCGGGTTTGCCGCCGTTTTAATGGTCGTTACGCGGTCTGCTGCTGAAACACCCGTTGTTACACCAACTTTCGCTTCAATAGAAACCGTAAATGCGGTTTGGTTTGCGCTGTTGTTGTTTATCACCATTGGAGGCAGTTCCAGTTTGTCTGCTTGAGCATCTGTTAAGCACAAACAAACGATGCCGCTACATTCGCGGATCATCAATGCCATTTGCTCGTTAGTGAGGTGCTCGACTGAATAAATGATATCGCCTTCGTTTTCGCGATCTTCATCATCAAGAAGCAGTACGCCACGGCCTTCTTTTAAAGCGATAAGTGCGTTTTCAACGCGAGTAATTGGGTCGCCGAATTCGGCAAGTAGTGATGACTGATTCATGGTTAACTCCTAAATTTCACCAGAATCAGGGCGGTATGAGAGATCGCCGTAAAATACGATCAAAAAGAAGTGCACCAGCATTCTTAGCGATCTGACTCGCTATGCTGGTGTATTCTTATTCTCTTTCATCCGGACTATAACCGTCGGCTCTGGCATCTCACCAGATCTGCTGACCTCGACGAATCGAGCGCTCGCGGGCTCACTTGAAAAAGTATACCGCCGGTGGGGAATTTCGCCCCGCCCTGAGAACAATTAAAAATGTACCACTTCATCCAAGTTGTGAAGAAGTGGAGCTAGGATAGTACTGCGAACTGAATAGCTTGGAAAGTCGATTCCATCTGTATGATGGAAAAGTGTGCTATCGACGGAAATAATCTGTGCGAATAAAGTGATCAATCTGCTGCGGCACGAAGGTGTTGTAAATCAGGCTCGTATGCGTTTGCTTCACTTCGATATGATCTTGCATACCGTCCAGTCTTGTCTCTTCTACGGTAACGGTACCGTCCGACATGGTGTTGTCATTACGGATCAACAATGGGCGAGCGCCAATCGGCATCGTTCCTGCGATACTGCCGAGTTTTTGAGGGAAATCCCAAGCGTCATCATGTTTGTTTAATCCGTGGTGTGGCGAATTGCCTAAAATTGCACCCAATCCGAGATCTTGAATTCGACCTACAATGGACGCGCCTTTCAGAGGCGAACCGATAGCGACAACATGAGAGATTAAGTTAGTGCTCGGTTTTCTGTTGGCGAGATAGCGCTTAATCATCAAGCCTCCCAAGCTGTGTCCCACGAGCACGTTTGTGGTCAGTGGATTAAGCGAATGATCAATAGAATCAAACAGTGAAGACTCATCGATAGCAACGGTGTTATAGCTGAGTACTTGCGTTTCGTATCCGAGTTTTCTCAGCTTTTGGCTAAGAGGCTGCATGACCAGCCCATGCATATAAAGACCATGTAAGATGATGATTTTCATAATACCTCCTAGATTTATGACGTCGTAGATATCCTACTCTAATTGACAAGAAACTACTTGTGCTTTGTGGTGCATATTTACGTTTTGCTGCAAAGTTTGACTGCTGTAGCAAGCGACTCAGCCCAGTAAATCCTGTACTTGTTGTTGCAATTGATGACGATTTAAAGACGCAGGACTTAACACTTCACCGATAACAACATCCACTTTTGACCAAAAACGAGTCGGTCGTTTTGTGAGAGCATGTCCGCCTTTGTGGCTGAAAAAAGAACCCCAAAGCCCTTTTAACGCCATAGGGATGACAGGAACAGGGTTACGTTCAAGGATTTTCTCTACACCAGGGCGAAACTCACCCAATTGACCGTTAGACGTTAAACGACCCTCAGGGAAGATACAGACAACCTCACCGTCGTTAAGTGCTTGTTCAATCTGTTCAAATGCTCGTCGGTAAGTGTCGGCACACTTACGTGGAGAACAGATCGGGATAACACCGGCATGACGGAATACATATTTAAGAACAGGTAGCTCGCTGATGGATTTGTCCATCACAAAACGAACCGGGCGAGTAGAGGTTCCCATCAAAATCAATGCATCGACATAGCTAACATGGTTAGCCACGATTAACGCAGCACCTTGTTCAGGAATATGTTGGCGCCCCTTTACGGACACACGATACATACAATGGCTGAGTAAATAACTGATAAAGCGTTGTGTGAATTCCGGTACTTGACGATAGACATAGATTGCCACGAAGAAGTTACCTATTGCCATCATGACAAACAGTTCCACAATAGAAAGCTCTAGTACGCTGAGTACAACGATCGAAACCAAAGCAGACACCACCATAAACAACGCATTCATGATGTTGTTAGCAGCAATGGCACGTGCACACTCCCCTTTGTTTGAACGCGATTGGATGAACGCATAAAGAGGAACAATAAAGACACCGCCGCTTACACCAACAAGGAACAGGTCAATCATGACGCGTAGATGTTTTGATTCAGCAACGAAGCTTTGAACATCATAAAAGTGCACCGGAAGTGATGGATAACTTGGGACTGCCCATAGCAAGTCGACGCCAAAGACTGTCAGACCAAGGATACCGAATGGCAAAATACCAAGCTCAACGTGGTTGAAAGAGAGCTTTTCACACAACCAAGAGCCTGTCGCGATACCAATGGAAAACAATGCCAACAGTAAAGAAACGACAGTGCTATCTGCGAACAAATGTTCGCGTGCGAAGTTAGGGAATTGAGTTAGGTAAGTCGCACCCATGAACCAGAACCAACTGATGGCAAGAATAGACATCCAGATGCCTCTCTGCTTTTTTGCCACTTTTAACGTGTTCTTTAAACCAGAAATCGGTTCAAATTTCGCTTTGTCATTTGATTGGCTAGGCATCGCTGGAATATTCACGCTGCTCATGAACCCAAGCAAAGACAAGGCAATCACGGTACAAGAAGCAATCAAGGTACCATTAGGAATGGCTAGCAGCAGGCCTGCGCTAAGCGTACCTATAAGAATCGAAAGAAACGTGCCCATTTCAACCCAAGCATTTCCTTTAACAAGCTCATTTGGTTTGAGCGCTTGTGGTAGTAAGGCGTATTTCACGGGGCCAAAATAGGCCGATTGAGTGCCTGTCATAAACAGCAGAACCAGCATCAGCATGGCACTTTGGGTGGCAATAGCGGTTGCTGCGCAAGACATGATAGCCAGCTCGATGAGCTTTAGACGTCGGATTAATTTGGCTTTGTCCATGCTGTCAGCGACGGCACCAGCATGCGCTGAGAATAGAAAGAAAGGTAGGATGAATAAGCCTGCCGCCAAATTAACGAATAGATTGACGGATATTGGTAGGTTATCAATTTGGCTGTATGTCACCATCAATAACAGAACGTTTTTGTAGATGTTGTCATTGAGTGCGCCAAGGCATTGCGTCACAAAGTAAGGAAAAAAGCGTTTTGAGAAAAACATACGGGCCCCGATTAAACAAAGTCGAATGAGATGGGAGCACTTTATGCTCAATGAACGATTAAACCAGCTTTCTCTTTCAAGTGACGTTGTATGCCACCAAAAGTAACGAAATTCGTTGCTTTTATTTCCATTTGTTTATTGAGTTACTAATTGCGAGACTTATTGGTGAGTTTTCTTTCCCATGGTTCAAATAAAGGGAACGTCCAGCGACGCATCGCAATAATCAGAGAGGTGCCGTGTTTTTCGTCCATATCGAGAGAGCTATCACTTTGGCAAGCCTGATAAAACTCATCGATGACCTTTTGCAGTTTCTGTTGTAGCTTCTTGTTGGTTGGTACACTCATCAATCCTGTTGCCATGGAGAACTTTTCATCTTCACCAGAAAAGTAGCTTTGGAAAAAGGCGTCTTGAACTTGCTGTTGGAAGAACCGTTGAATAGGGCCGCCCATCTGCCACTTAAATGTCGGAGATATACGCAAACGAATTTTGTTATTTGGCTGCAAGTCGATGATGTTCAGCCGATCCAAATGAGCAAGCTTTTGCACCAGTTCCAACTCATTGAAGGTGTATTGCTGAACGATTTGCTCAAACTGATAGCCATTTACAACACAGATTGCCACGAGTAGCAGGGCTTTATCATCAACCAACTGCTTTTCTTGCTCTAACGTTAGCGACTCTAGACCTTTATTGTGCGCAGCCGCAAGCTTAAACAGTTCCGCCATTTCTAAACCAATCAATTGGCAAATGCGTTCTAAGCGTTCAAGACTAATGTGTTGACCTTCAGCGAGTAAACGTTTGACGCTTCCTTCACTTAAATCAAGGTGTTGTGCAACATCGGCATAATGCAGCCCAGCTAACTTTAGTTGGCGTTTAAGCTCTTTAATTAACGTATAGCTTTCTGACATTTACGCTGTTACCTCGTCGTGTAACTGCTCTAGGTACGTTTGCATAAAGGTTTTGCGTTTTTGCGCTTCGCGTCTTGCTGACTCTGTGTTCATAGTTTCAGCGATTTTGAATAACTTGGTCTGAAAGTGATCCAGAGTGAATTGTTTATCGTTAAGTTCACGTTCTTCGGCAAATATATCGCTGTCGTTGTAAAGTTGCGCGTTAAATTGAGTGCTGACTTGAATGCATCGCGTCACGCCAATTGCGCCTAAAGCGTCCAGACGGTCGGCATCTTGGACGATTTTGGCTTCCAACGTATTTGGCCTGATGTTTGCGCTAAAGCTGTGTGCCTCTATCGCATGAGCAATGGCATCATGATATTGCTGCGGATAATCGATACTCTCTAAAAATGCGACCGCTTTTTTGGCTGCGATGATTGAGCTCTCTTTGCGATTTGGGTGATCTTTCGGATAAGTAAAGCAATCATGCAAATAGGCAGCCGGTAATACAATCGCGATGTCTGCACTTTCTTCTTTGCAGAGCTGTTTCGCTGTTTTGACCACGCGTTTTACGTGTTTAAGATCATGAGCTGCATCCACTTGCATCTCTTGCTGCATAAATTCCAAAAATTGCGGTTCTATCTGGCTTAATGACGTCATGGTTCATATCTACAACTAAAATGAAGTCAGAAGTATGCCCAACGCTTAGAATAATTTCCAAGTGCGATGGTGTAATTGAGATTCAGCCACCAGAACCTTGTGCAACGTTTGGTACTGAGCCGTTTTATATGGCCTTTCAATGTGTTCAGCGGTTTATGAGACAAGAATAGACAGAGCGAGCAGTGATGTTTACCTGACCCGTCCTGATATGGGTTGACACTTTTTAACTAAAACGCTCGATGTACTTCATCGGGCGTTTTGTATTTTAAAG
>NZ_JAWOQN010000509.1:0-695 GCF_033337395.1 Vibrio sp. YT-19(2023)
CAAACCGATTCATTATTGACAATGTTGCGCACCGCAATTAAATTAATTGCGGTGCGCAACTTATTATGGGTAACTTAAGATGAATCCTCGTCAGCTCAGACATTACTCCCGACAGACCGTCCGCTTGTTAGGTATGCTTGATAAACAATGTGGCGAGGTTACCCTCACCCCAGTACAAGCTCATGCCTTGGGCGAGATCCAATTACAGCCACTGACTATCAATCAACTGGCGCAGCAGCTTAACGTGAATAAATCCAATGCCAGCCGCACCGTAACTGCTCTCATCAAGCAGAGCCTGGTTGAGAGCATCGAAAATCCAAAAGACAAGCGCAGCCAGTTCATAGCTTTGACCGAGCAAGGCCAACACGCGCTATCTCAACTCGACCAACAACAAAATACTTTCTTCGAATCATTGCTATCCCATCTGAACGAAAACGAACAGCAACAGCTCAAACAAGGGCTTGAAGTGTATCTAAAAGGCTTAACCAAAGTATGCCAAGCAAACCAATTTGTTCTTCGCCCACTCAGCAAAGCCGATAACCCACAAGTCGCCGACGTGATTCGTCAGGTTTCCGCGGAATATGGTCTAACCGCAGACAAAGGATACGGCGTCGCAGACCCAACACTTGATGACATGTATTCTGTGTATAACCAACAAGGTGCCGCTTATTGGGTGATTGAGCACAATGGCGTCA
>NZ_JAWOQN010000510.1:0-694 GCF_033337395.1 Vibrio sp. YT-19(2023)
CTTAAGTGTTAGGTGGGTTGAGCTAAATGGTCTTAAAGGTAAGGTTTTTACCTAAGCTTTTGATGAACGCGGTAGCCAACAACGTAGCCAATGTAGAATAACGCAGCGAGCGTAATGAATGCTGTGACGTAGGCAAAAATGCTATTCAGCCCTAGCCCGAAAGCCAGTGTAAATGCGATGCCGTTCACTGCTTCTGCAGGCATCATGTACCAATCAGCATGAACGGAAGATCCGAAGAGGAGAAATGTGCAAAGTAAAACGATCGTGCCGCCGAGCAAGCCGACCCATCTGCTGTTGTTCATGTTGTAATCTCAGGGGTTACCGAAGTAACGTAACAAAATATTTCAGAGCCGGCATTATACAACCGAGAGAGGGTATAGGTGGTAGAAATATTTGCCTCACAAACTAAGAGGCCATCTAAGTGGCCTCTTTTTAACCGATTTAACGGCATCCGTTATGACGCAAAGGTGTGAGGCTTGTAAGAAACCTAACCTTTGGCATTCGTTTCGGGTTGTGCTTCTGGTTGTAGCGTCCAATCACCACCAAGTGATTTGTAGAGCGCAATCGTAGCTTGTGCGGTTTGTAACTTTGCCGCGACTTGCTGATCTTGCATCATGCGTTGCTGACGTTGCGCATCTAAAACCGATAAGTGATCAATCAAGCCAGCTCGGTACAGTGACTTGGCTTTGTTGAC
>NZ_JAWOQN010000511.1:0-694 GCF_033337395.1 Vibrio sp. YT-19(2023)
AGTGGGCTCAGTTTTTTGGCTACTGAGCCCTATTCAGTTTTTGGCTGCTTACATCCCGTAGCGTTCAGCTAGAGCATGCGGATAGCCTCGTTCTTCGGTCAGTTTAATCGCGTATTGTTCGATTTCGTTTTCAGACCAATTAACGGTCACTGGATGTTGCGCTTCTACATTATGTTGAGGCGTGATATCAAACCAATACTGAAGCATTTTTTGAGCAGCCAACAACGTAGAAGACGCTTTCACAACTTCAATTCGAGCGTAGTGATTTTGTTCGAATGAAACATCTGCCGCGCGAAGCACGGGATCTGTGCCTGGAATTTGTTGAGCACCAAACAACGCTTTGCCACCTTTTTCCGCTGTTTTGTAATCAGGGATAAATTGGGCCATGTGTTGTATTGCGTTATGCGTTCTTTCACCCAAAATTTCTTCACGCCACCCACTGCGAATTTTAGACAGTAACGGTACAGGTAGCTCAGGTTGAGCAGAGAGTGCCGTGCTTTCAACTAAGCCATCTTCAAACAACGTGATCTCTTTCGTCATGCCGTGCAGCTGGAAATAGCCATCTCCATAAGGAGTTAACTGCGCCATTCCTTTATCTGTGCCACGGGGGCCGTGGAAAATGACTTCTGGCCATTGCTGGTTACATTCGTTCCATTTGGTCACGTAAGCGGCTTTGAATTCAACTAAACGGTCA
>NZ_JAWOQN010000512.1:0-693 GCF_033337395.1 Vibrio sp. YT-19(2023)
AATGCGGTGCATACCCGCGCCCCAGTTATACGCAAATTCGCCCCAAAGCGGAGGAATGTATGAATGACCGTCGGTGCCTTTGATACCCGAGCCGTCGGCGCGATGACAAGTCTCGCAGTTCTTTTCATAGACTAAAGCCCCTCGCTCTGGTGATGGTTCTTGCTTCGGTGCGGCGATTTTTGGGTAGCCACGTCCTGCGAGGTTGCCGCGCTCTTTAACGGGTAATGCTTGAGCGATAGCATCTGGCAAAGGGAAGTCTTGCGTTTTACCACCCACTTGGAGAGCTTTAATGTCTAGCTCTGGCACCGCTTCATCGTTCATACCATAACTATCGAGTAATCCACCCATTGCCAACCAATAAGCGTAAGCGCTGAGGGCAACAATTTCGGGTGAGTCGTAAGCGGGGGCTTTGCCGTTCATGGAGTATTCGAAGCAACCTTGAATACGGTCTGCGTAGCTGTTTACGCGATCGTTTTTCTTGCGATAAGCCGGATAGGCCATGTACGCCGCCCACAGCGGTGCTGCATTGGCTTTTCGTCCTGCTTCCATATGGCAGTTCACACAGTTTTGCTCATTGCCAACGTATTTACCGCGCATCTGTTGCGAGTTAACAAAGAGCGAGTAACCGCGTTTTACTTGCTCACCAAATGCGGTGTTTGGAATTTTACTCAGATCGCGAGGCTGCAAATATTC
>NZ_JAWOQN010000513.1:0-693 GCF_033337395.1 Vibrio sp. YT-19(2023)
CAAGCGACAATTTCTTCTTCAACCTCAGCAGCCAGGATGCGATCGTCGCACTGTCTGGACAGCTCAAAACAGCAGCAGTTGCGATCATGAAGATCGCAAACGATCTTCGCTGGATGAACTCTGGCCCATTGGCTGGCTTGGGTGAAATCGAACTGCAAGGCTTACAGCCGGGTTCATCAATCATGCCGGGCAAAGTAAACCCGGTTATTCCTGAAGCCGCAGCCATGGCGTCAGCGCAAGTGATTGGCAACGACGCAACCATCACCATCGCGGGTCAGTCTGGCAACTTCCAGTTGAATGTTATGCTACCCGTGATTGCACATAATATTTTGGAGAGCATTGAGCTCGTTGCGAACAGTGCGACCGCCCTTGCCAATAAGGCGATTGCGACCTTTGACGTTCGACAAGATAACCTCGATATTGCTTTGGCCAAGAATCCGATTTTAGTCACCGCACTAAATCCGGTGATCGGGTATTTGAAAGCGGCAGAAGTCGCGAAAAAAGCCTACAAACAAGGACGAGCCATCATTGATGTGGCCGAAGAGGAAACGGATTTAGACCGCGAAACGCTTGAAAGGCTGCTTAATCCAGCCAAATTGACTCAAGGTGGCGTGGCTGAGTAAAGCACCGCTTTGAAGATCCGCAGAATACAAAGAGACCTCTCATTGGAGGTCTCTTACTATCTGGCTCATG
>NZ_JAWOQN010000514.1:0-693 GCF_033337395.1 Vibrio sp. YT-19(2023)
TTTTGATTTGATCTTTGACGACATCTCGACACACAAACGCGCAAATGTTTCCGATAAAGTTCGTCTGCTTCAAGACGGCTACGACAAATCCATCCCCAAATCGGGCTTGCTGGTATATCACCCGGTCTTTGACTTCGAGAATAAAAACCTGTTGGGCGTGGTTACAGGTGTGATTCGTAGCACTGTTTATTTCGAAGAGCTGATCACCAAGACGGCGACGGAACTTGAGATGTCGGTCAGAGTGGAAGATTTAGGTTTTGATGCCTCTGATGACCCGTTTTTGTTTCAAAGTGAAAACTGGGATCGGATCAGCGGTAAAGTGATCAGCCGAACGATTCAGCTGCCTAATCGACAATGGCGAATTGATTTCAAACTTTCAGATGCCGTGTCTGCTTGGGAGCGCTCCATTTTAACGGGAACGACCATCGCAGGTCTTCTGATTGCGTTTTTGATCAGCTACATCGTTAACTTACAGTCACGAGAAAAAGAACGTTTAGCCGAAATGCTTGATATTAAGACGGTTGAACTAAAACGCATGGCCGAGTTAGACCCTCTGACGCAATTGTTGAACCGTCGCGTGTTTAACGACAATTTGCTCAATCAAACTAATAGCGGTAAACCGTTCTCTTCGGTTGGTTTCGATATTGACCACTTTAAAGTGATTAATGATAAGCACGGCCATTTGGCGGGTGA
>NZ_JAWOQN010000515.1:0-692 GCF_033337395.1 Vibrio sp. YT-19(2023)
GATTTTTTTAGACATAATTATTGTTACTTAAATAGGCGTTGATTTATTTTTCCCCTAAATCGGAAAGATGGTCTAACTCTCGATTCAGAAGGTCGTTATTGCCTACATTCAATTCGATAAATCGTTTTAATTGGCTAATGCTTTCAATGCCGATGTTGGTGATCTTGAGCCGTATTTGGTCTTGAGTGACGTCTACGATCTGTGCCGTTAACGTAATCTCTTGTTCAGACTGGTGGAACGAGAAACCGACATCAACCAAAAGTGCAGGATTCAATGTATCCAAGCCTTCGGCTTGTAAGAGCAAACCATGTAAGGAAAGATCTTGAATCGTAGCGTTAAGTCTCAAATCACGTTGTTCTAACTGAGCTGGAGCTTGGTAGATGATGCGTGAAAAGCGTCTTTTCTCCGTCATATTGCGCTCTCTAAGGCATTTAAACAGATTGAATAGTATATCAAGAAGAACAAAAAGTGTTCGAATGTTGTTTAAAAACTGTCGGAAACGCTACAGAGTTACGTAAGTACATGGTCATGTTTTTCACTGACCCAATGACTCTCAAATCATCAAATACCTTAATAACGCCAATCAAAATGGCCCAGAAAGGCGCTTTTAACTGGCTGGGGTATACGACAAAGGCCGCTATGATAGCGGCCTTTGTATAAATTACCAACAGACTTTCCAGAAAGCGTAAGTT
>NZ_JAWOQN010000516.1:0-691 GCF_033337395.1 Vibrio sp. YT-19(2023)
CAGCGATCCGGCTGGTGGCAAGAGTGATCTCGATAGCAGTCATCATCGTTGGTTAAACCCAGTAGCAACCATCACAATTGTTGTGAAGTAAGGAGGAGGTATGAAATACAAAATCTTACTGGTAGCGGCCTCTGTCGGAGTGCTCGCTGGTTGTCCGAATGATGACGATAATGATGTCGCGAAGTCATACCGATATACGGTGAATGTCGAGAACTTAACGGCGAATCAACCGATGTCTCCGCTGGCGGTGCTGACTCACAATAGCAATTTTCAGCTATTCGAAATTGGTCAAAGTGCGTCGGTTGAGTTAGAACACTTAGCCGAGGGTGGCAGCAATGCCGAGCTGATTGCTCTGATGAACAGTGACGACAACGTCTACCAAGGTGTCTCTGGTAACGGTTTGCTGCTGCCGGGCTCATCGGACGAAGTCACCATCACAGTCAATCCTCATCGTTATGGTTATTTGTCGCTGGCTTCGATGCTCGTGAACACTAATGATGCCTTTGTTGGCGAAACGGGATTATCGCTCAAGTCACTCGCAGTGGGTGAGAGTTACGAGATGAACATGAACGTGTGGGATTCTGGCACAGAGCTTAATGATGAATTGGCAGCCACGATTCCCGGCCCTGCGGGTGGCGGAGAAGGGTTTAACTCAACCCGAAACGATATGAATGATGCGGTCGCGTTTCAC
>NZ_JAWOQN010000517.1:0-691 GCF_033337395.1 Vibrio sp. YT-19(2023)
CGTTGAGTAGCAAGGGCGCAAACAAACCAATGTCGCCCGGGTATTGCGTTTCTAACTCCAAGATCAGGTTGAACAGAGGTAAGTCGGTGATGCGAGCTTGTGCCAATAGCACCGTCAACGCCATCTCTTTCTGTTCGCCTTCCAGTGACAATAGACCGGAGAAGAAGCTCGCCAATCTTTTGGAAGTTGGATTGTCGATAAGGTCATCCACCAAGCCTTGCAGCTCAGGAATCGCCAGCTCAGAGAAGAAGCTGATGATTTCACTTGTTGGGCGGAAGCCATTCATCGCTTGGTATTCGGTTAGCGCGTAAACCAATTCTGGTTTGTGGTTTGGATCTTTGTAGTTACGGTTTGCTGCGGTTAGGGGAATGCCTTGTTTTTCTTCCAGTGCAAAACCTAGTTCTGCTTGTTGCTTGTTTGGGTGCCCCTGAATCGACAGCGCTTTCTCGGCGGCAAGCACTTTAAACAGGTATGGAAGTTCACCAAAACGGTTTGCGACTTCTTCACTTAGAAAAGCATTCATGTCTTGAGCATTCAGTGAAGAGAGTTTGGTCTCCTCGCCGTTTACCATCACCACTGAGCTCCCGTTTGGATGCGCGCCCATCCATACTTCTGCTTGTGGTTCGCCCGTCGGGTTTTCAATGCCAAACAGTTGGTTAACAGAAGTAGTACTGCCCCAAGCGTAGTTTTG
>NZ_JAWOQN010000518.1:0-690 GCF_033337395.1 Vibrio sp. YT-19(2023)
GAAAAAAGCGACGAAGCGACTGATGATATCGTCGGTATCCATGAAAGTGACGATCTCAATAAGCTGCTGCCAAACGAGACCATGTTTTTGGCTTACCCAGAGCTAGAAGTTGTGTTCTACAAGCATCTGGTCGACAAGCGTTTGATGAACTATCGCACGCAAGGTAAATCTCGCACTTTACGTAAAGTCAAAGCGCATCGTCCAGACAACAAAGCTGTGGATATCGAAAAAGGGCCGTTCATCGTCTGTGTGGATGCCTCTGGCTCGATGAGTGGTTTCCCTGAGCAGTGCGCAAAAGCGATGGCGTATGCGTTAATGCAGATTGCACTGGCCGAACAGCGCGATTGTTACGTGATCATTTTCTCTACTGAACACATTACTTACGAGCTCACCAAACAAGATGGTTTGCGTGAGGCGGCGGATTTCTTAACGTACAGTTTCCATGGTGGTACAGATTTGGAGCCAACGCTTATCAAATCCATCGATTTGATGAGTGGAGATAAATACAAAAACGCCGACATGGTGGTAATTTCTGATTTTATTGCGCCAAAACAGCAAGATGAGTTGTTGGCAAAAGTGGATGCGCTTAAAGCGAAGAAAAACCGCTTCCATGCGATCAGTTTATCTAAGTACGGAAACCCTGCGTTAATGTCGATGTTTGATCATACTTGGTCTTACCATCCAAACGTT
>NZ_JAWOQN010000051.1:0-19385 GCF_033337395.1 Vibrio sp. YT-19(2023)
TGATAGGTCTATATTGTTAAAGAGCTTGCTTTGCGAGAAGTTTTTCTCTCAAAGCGGAGGTGCATTCTAGCGATTTAGTTGTTAGTGTCAAACACTTTTTAAACTAATTTTTTGTAGAAGCTTTTTACCTCTTCGACCCTGCTGAAGCCTTGTGACGTCTGCTGTGTCGATGGATGCGCATTATAGGGAGAAGATTTTCTTTGGCAATACTAAAAATGCATTTTTTCTAAAAAAACATGCCAAATGGATACTTTCCATCCAACCCTAAAATTACCCAGAAATAACACTCAGGATTTATACAATTTACCCACAAAAAGCTGTGGATAACTACTCATCACTATCAAAGAAATAAGAAATACGCGAACGCGGATTTAGATACTCTTTTACTTTATCCGGTAATTTTGACGGATGAATCGCGTTAACTATCTTTATATCTTTTGAGGCAAGATCAATGATTGGCGCTTGCGTCCTTGGTACTGATGGATCGTAAACCAAGACATTCGGGAATAATAAATGCGATGCATTCACTGAGATAACCAGGCCGACCATATTATTAGAAAGCTGAACTACGGTACCCGGAGGAAACACGCCCATAAACTTAATTAGGATGTTCAGGTTCTCTTCTTTATATAGGTGTTTACAGTTCTTATATAAATGAGAGAGTGCGGTATAAGGAATCTTTTGATCTGAGACTATCGGTGTATGACACAAGTTATCAAACGCATTGGCTACAGCAATAATTTGAGCAAACTCGTTGATCTCATCTCCTTTCAGGCCTTTAGGATAACCAGACCCATCTCTTAGCTCATGGTGCTGCGCGATCACAATTCTCGCGACTTCGGGAAAAGCCTCGATTTGACTCGCAAGATCGACACCATATTTAGTGTGCAACTTTAAGTAGTTGGTTTCTGGCTCTGTTAGAGGTAGTTGCTTTCTTAATATTGCAGTCGGGATTTTTATTTTCCCGATATCATGGAATAGTGCGGAGAAGGAAAGCTCTTTCAACTGTGCTGCTGAGTACCCTTTAGCACGGCCAATCATCATCGAGATAACAGCCACGTTCAATGAGTGGAAATAAATATCTTCAAACTCATTTTTTCCGTTCATCAGATGTAACGTAACATTATCATCGCACATTAACTTCTCGACGATATCTTCAATAAGAAGCTTTGCTTCATCAACTGCTGCTGTCGGACGGTTACGGATTTTAGTCATGACTGAACGCATACGTGCCAGAGAGCGCTCAAACTCTTTTTCACACTGAATCACGCGTCGACGGTATGCACTTAACTTTTCTATGCGGTTCTGTTTTTCTTGCCACATTTTTTGAGTTTCATGATCTAACGACGCTTCATTTGTTACTCTGTCAGCTTGTCTTTGATCAACAGGGAGTGGAACGGCATCGCTTTGCTCTGGATTAAAGTAAACGAACTTTACGCCGAGGTGGCGGATCATCTCGACTTGCTCTTGGTCTTTAATCTTAAAGCTATTGAGTAGAAAGGGGTGATCGTTCCACTTTAGCGGAAGACGGATATGTAATCCGGGTTGAATACGATCGACCGTTAGTTTAATGGCTGCCACTTATTCACTACTGATTTATATTTCTTAAGAGAGTTAGAATACTAGTAAATTTTGTGAATAAATTCATCAGTAACTAGCAAAACATCAAACCGTTATTTCTAAGCGACTCACTTAATTAGATAGAAGTAAGCTACTTTAAGGAGCGATCTGCTTTGCGTATTTTAAGCTTGGCCTCGAACACTGGCTTGTCTATTACTTCTTGATCTTTGACTAGCCCCATTAACGTTTGTACCGCTACACGGGCCATGTCACTGATAGGAAAGTGCACTGTTGATACTGTAGGGTAAAGACTTTCACAAAGATCAACACTGTCAAAGCTAGTTAATGAGATTTGCTCTGGTACAGAAATACTGTGCTCGTGTAAGTACTGCATTGCGCCAACCGTCATTTCTTCACTGCACGAAAAGACAGCCGTCACATCAGGGTGTCGTTGTAAAATTGCAGCCATTGCATCATAACCACTTTGCCGACCATAATTCCCTTCTTCACACCAGCTTTCATCAATATCTATACCAGCATCCTTCATTGCATCAATATACCCAAGCTTTCTCAATACACTGTTATGACGTTGGGATGGACCGGCAATACAAGCAATCTTTCGATGACCACCAGCTAAAAGGTGCTCAACGGCAATACGGCTTGCATGATGATGGTTAAAGGTAACACAACGCTCTTCTATTCCTTCCACGTAGCGATCCAGGAGAACGAAAGGTGTTGGCTGTTTAGCTAATTCACGTAAGTCATCATCTAACAAATAACGACTATGAAGTACATAGCCGTCACAACGTAAATCATTAAAACGCTGAATTGCCTCTTTTTCACCTTGTGCAGAATGATGGCCTTGAGCTGTAATCAAAAACTTCTTATGAATATCCAGCTCGGTCTGAACCTGCTCCATCATCTCGCCAAAGAAGCCCCCCGTATAGTAAGTCACCAATAACCCAACCATATTACTGGATGAGGTTGCGAGTGAACGAGCAATTGCACTGGGACGATAATTCAATTGCGCCATAGCTTGCTCTACTTTTTTTCGAGTTTCCTCGCGAAACTTCCCCTCTCCATTAATAATTCGAGAAACGGTAGAGCGATTTACACCGGCGAGTTCGGCTACATCTTTAATCCTTGCCATAATGCTATTGGGTCCAACTGCAATTGTTATTAAATATTCGTTTGTGTAGAACGGCTGCCAGCAATTCGTAAGGTGCTATAGGGGGCGAAGCTGGCAGCCTTTAATCATACACCGACCATTTGATTGGTAGAAACAAGCTCAGAGTAATCCGTGACAGTTATACCATGATGAGCTAACTGTTCTTTTAAAATGGGAGAGGTAAGAACTTGTAACTCTAGCTCTCGCTGAAGCGCATAACCACTCTTTAAGATAAGCGCCTGATCGGCCTCTGCCGGGTGGCACATCACCTCAACCAAGTCATAGTCAGCTTTTAAGCTCAATAGATGTGCCATTAAGCCATCCAAGCTCACTTTTTGATCATAAAACTCATCAGTAAAGATATACCTGATTGTCATCGATTCTTGACACAAGCCAGTGCCCCGCAGTGGCACTCGGTATTCATTCGCTACTTCTTTAATAACGGGCAAAATTTGAGGGTGAGTATGCGCGTGATGATGGCTATCTAAGTGGCTTAGCTCTAACCCAAGCGATAAAAAATGTTCCACCTGAGCTTTTGCTTCATCATAAACGACCTGAGTTTCGAAGTCCTGCTTACTCCAAAGTTCGTCATAGTTGATAAAGTGCGCTCGGCCGTTGGTCAAGTTAGGATGCTTCGTTATAGGCACACCTGCTGTAAACCTAAGATGAACGCCAATTTTCAAGTCTGGATTATGGCGAGCTAGTTCTAAGGCATGTTGCTCAGCATCCATACCCACCATCATGGTGGTTGAATGAACCACACCTTGCTGGTGAGCTTTAACGATGCCGCTATTTACACCTCTCGTTAAACCAAAATCATCAGCATTAAAAATGACTTTCATCGGCGCCCTTCCTTAGTCTTACAACGTCGTTAGTTTAAATTGAGGTAAATACGGAGCGTTCACCGCCAGAATATCATCCAGGATTGACTTGGCGCGGCCAATGTCAGGCACCAATGGGTTATTGGTTAATGCCATAAGCGCCTTGTCACAATTACCTTCGACAGCAGCTTCTATTGTTAGCTGCTCATACGCTTTAACTTGATGGAGTAATCCTTTGATATTGTTTGACAACTCGCCAACCGCAAGAGGTTTCGCCCCCCAACTACCAATCACGGCACTACATTCAATCACAGCATCGTCAGGTAGGCCGTTGATCGCTCCATTATTTAAAACGTTAACAACATGAATACTATTACGATTGTTATAAATTGAATCAACCAGGTTCAGTGATGCATCAGAATAATAAGCACCACCCCGCTCCTCTAACTCTTTCGGCTTATGATCTAGGGTAGGATCTTGATAGAGCTTAAATAGCGCATTTTCTGTTTCCATTACCTGCTCAGCACGAGTGCCTTTTTCATCGGCACTTTGTTTCTCTTCAGCAAGCATGGCATCAGTTTGGTAGAAGTAGCGATGATAAGGACATGGTATCGCCCCCAGTGCTTTTAGAAATGCCGGATCCCACGGCTCTTCCCAGATATTCTTCATACTGAAGTTGGCACCATCACCGACTTTCTCTAATACCGTTTGAGTAATATCTTCCCCATTGAGCCATGCTTTGTGTACCCACACGAGATGGTTTAACCCAGCAAACTCAAGTTGTAGCTCTTTTGGCTCGCACTCCATCATTTCTGCAATCATCATTTCCATTGAAACGGGCACATTGCATAAACCAATACTCTTTACTTTGGTGTACTTACTGACCGCTTCGGAAACTAAACCCGCTGGGTTGGTGAAATTGAGCATCCATGCGTTTGGAGCCAACTCTTCAATGTCTTTACAGATATCAAGAATGACCGGAATGGTTCGCAGAGCTTTAGCAAAACCACCAGGGCCCGTTGTTTCTTGGCCGATGACGTCGTACTTGATTGGGATTCGCTCATCGTTAGCGCGTGCAGCAAGGCCACCAACACGAAACTGCGTCATCACAAAATCCGCATCTTTTATCGCAGCACGGCGATCGAAACCGGCTTTTATCTCAATTTTTGCGCCGGCTTTATCGACCATTCGCTGAGCCAATCCTTTGATGATCTCAAGCTTCTCAGCTCCTGACTCAATGTCCACAAAATGGATTTTCTTAACGGGTAAATATTCTAAGCGCTTAATAACCCCTTCAACCAATTCCGGGGTATAGCTACTACCACCGCCAATAATGGCAAGTTTGATCGCCTCTCTAGACATTTTCATCCCCCTTTATTTGTTCGAGATTTTTTTGTTCAGTGCGACGATTTCTACAGCCATCTCTTGAGCCAAAATCGTAGTCATTAGGTGATCTTGAGCATGCACCATCACTAACGTCATCGGGACTTTCCCTTCTCCCTGATCTTCTTCAATAAGCTGAGTCTGTATTAAGTGGGCTTTATTAATGCACTCTCTTGCTTGAGAGAGCCTCTCATCAGCCGCTTCAAAATCTTGTTCTCGAGATAAACGCAATGCCTCGTAGCTTAAACTTCTGGCTTCACCAGCATTGCAAATGATCTCCATTACAACCAGTTCTTGTTCCATCATTTTCTCTCCGAAAATCGGGCCGCGGTAATTGCGGCCCATTAAGCACAGTTAAGCAGTAACGCCTTCGCCTGACGGCTGCGTATCACCTTTAGTTTCCTTCGTCGTTGGTAGTTCTTGCTCCAACATTTGCTTCTCAAACATTTTGAAGAATGGGAAGTAGATGATTAGATCAAGAATTAATAAACCAATGACGAGCAATACTGGCGCAAAGGTCCAACCGCTACCCCACGAAGCACCTATCAGTGCCGGTGTTGTCCAAGGTGTTGTAGCGACCCCCATACCCACAAAGCCGACATGCACAGCAAAATACGCAATCGTAGCGTTGATGACTGGAGCGAAGACGAACGGGATAAACAAGGTCGGGTTCATCACAACTGGGCTACCGAAGATCACAGGTTCGTTGATTTGGAAAAAGCCAGGCACCGCACTCATTCGACCAATGCTCTTAAGGTGAACAGAACGGCTAAACGACATCAGCATAACAAGAGCAAGTGTTGCACCAGAGCCGCCAATAAAGATGTAAAAATCCCAGAACGGTTGAGTAAATACGTTTGGAATCGGTTCACCTGCAACAAAGGCTTCAATGTTGGCACCAATGTTGGTCAAAAAGATTGGAGAAAGCAGTCCAACAACAATTGCAGCACCATGAATACCCGCAAACCAAAGTAGCTGGCAAAGCAATAAAGCGCCAATAATGGCAGGCAATGAGTTAGACGCACTGATTAGCGGTTTAAAGATAGCCATAACAGCATCTGGAATCAGCATGTCGTACTGGGTTTGTACGAAAAGGCTAAGTGGATATAAGGTAATGAATATCGCTAAGACTGGTAGCAATACTTCAAATGATCGCGCAATCGCCGGTGGCACCTGCTCTGGCATGCGAATCGTAATATTGTGCTTTTTCATAAAACGGTAGAGCTCCACCGAGAAAAATGCACACATCACTGCGGTGAAGATCCCGGTTCCGCCCATGTGAGACATAGACAACGCGCCATCTTTAGCTGGGGCCGCAATGAGTAAAAAAGACATTAGTGACAATACAGCACTCGTGATCCCATCCATCTTGTAAGCCTTCGCTAAACTATAAGCAACGCCCAGCGAAACAAAAATGGTCATGATCCCCATCGACATGTTGTAGGGCATCATTATGGTATCAAAATGTGTAGTGGCGAAATCGAGCCAAATTCGACCAAAAGTAAAGGTTGTATCTTCGGCAAATGGGGGGAATGCAAAAATCAAAATGAAACTACCAACAATAATAAACGGCATTGCGACAATAAAACCGTCTCTCATTGCGCGAACATGGGGCTGATTCCCCACTTTAGCTGCTATAGGGGCTATATGCTTTTCGACTGCGCCTATAATTGCGTCATAAAGCTTCATAGAATCCATCCTTATTTTAGGCAAAAGAATCCCGCATCAAATATTTATATTTGATGTACAGTTATCTTTTTTAATTTAAAACTATGGTTTAGTTAATTAATTCTAATGCTTGCTCTAGTACTTCCTCTCCCTTCATCATTCCATAATGCTGAGGAGAAATCGCGTCAATGTTTTTACCATGCTCTTGCGCCGTTTTTCTTAGCTCTTCTAGCTGAAAACGTACTTGAGGCCCGAGAAGACAAACATCGTACTCTTTAATTGCATCTTCAAATGCATTCACTGACATCGCATCAATTTTGCATTCAATTCCTTTATTTTCAGCAGCTTGCTCCATTTTCTTAACAAGCATACTGGTGGACATCCCTGCGCTACAGCATAAAAGGATCTTTTTCATAGCCTTACTCCCGTTGTGTAAATTTCAACCTGCAAAAACTGTAGCAAAAATAACCAAGACAAAAAAGCGCAACCGGTTGCATTATTCGTGAACACAATCCCAATTTAGAAAATACTACCTATTTTTTTGTAATTATTTAGGTCTAGGATAAAAGTCATAAAATAATTTAAGACATCACATTAAGTTTCAAATTATCAATATTTTACTACTGACAACGTCGTTATTAATTTCTTAAAAGGAATAGAGAATGAAATTTAATAAATTGGCTATTGCAGCGCTTGTAAGTGCCGCACTATCACAACACTCATTTGCTCAAACCGACTCTAAAGGCACCATTTATCTAACGTTTGATGATGGACCAATCAATGCATCTATTGACGTTATTCAAGTACTTAACCAGGAAGATATCAAAGCGACGTTTTACTTTAATGCTTGGCATTTAGATGGAATTGGTGATGAGAATGAAGACCGTTCCCTAGAAGCCTTAAAGCTCGCATTAGACACTGGTCATATTGTTGCGAACCACAGTTACGATCACATGGTGCACAACTGCGTGGATGAGTTTGGACCGAACAGTGCTGCGGAGTGTAATGCGACCGGGGACCACCAGCTTAACTCGTATCAAGACCCTGTTTACGATGCCTCAATGTTTACGGAAAACTTATCTGTGTTAGCAAAGTATTTGCCGAACATTACAAGCTACCCGAACTACAAGGCAACAGAGTTTGCTAGACTGCCCTACACCAACGGTTGGCGCGTGACGAAAGACTTCAAAGCAGATGGGTTATGTGCCACGTCTGATAACCTGAAACCTTGGGAACCAGGATATGTATGCGATACATCCAACCCATCCAACAGTGTAAAAGCAGCTATCGAGGTTCAAAATATCCTAGCGAATAACGGCTATCAAACTCACGGTTGGGATGTGGACTGGGCACCCGAAAATTGGGGCATTGAAATGCCAGCAAACAGCCTTACAGAAGCAGAAGCATTTCTTGGATATGTGGATTCCGCGTTAAACACTTGTGCACCAACAACGATTAACCCGATCAACTCCAAAGCTCAAGAGTTCCCATGTGGTACACCTTTACACGCCGATAAAGTTATCGTATTAACTCACGAGTTCCTATTTGAAGATGGTAAGCGTGGCATGGGGGCAACGCAAAACCTGCCTAAGCTCGCTAAGTTTATACAGTTAGCAAAACAAGCGGGTTATGACTTCGACACAATGGATAACTACACGCCGAACTGGCAAGTTGGTCATAACTACGACGCTGGCGATTACGTCTTACACCTAGGTACTGTATACCAGGCTGTAACAAACCATACTGCACAACAAGATTGGGCACCGTCTCCAACCTCTAGCCTCTGGACAAATGCAGACCCAGCCACTAACTGGACTCAGAATGTTTCCTATAAACAAGGCGATGTGGTGACTTATCAAGGTTTGCGTTATCTAGTTGATGTACCGCACGTGTCCCAAGCAGACTGGACTCCGAACACTCAGAATACCTTGTTCACAACTCTATAGGCTGTTCCTACTATCACCATGTAGTAGTTTGCGCGAGGCATACCCCTCGCGCTTTTTTGTTTTGAAGATCCAGATACAACAAAGCCCCGACTTTCATCGAGGCTCTGTCTTAAAATATGGTACCGGTGGACGGAGTTGATTGGACTGGCATTCCTGCCGCCACCGCGAAGGCAACGCTAACTTTCCTTTGATATTTACGAACACCTAAAACGACGAAAGGCCGCTATAAAAGCGACCTTTCTAATATGGTACCGGTAGGCGGACTTGAACCGCCACGCCCGAAGGCAACGGATTTTGAATTCCTCTTAAGCACTTGTAATTACTTGCATTTAAGAGGATTTCTTTGGATATCAAGGACCATGAAATAGGATTTCATTGGATCTTTGTTGCACACGTAGAGTACAGATTTGAAATATGTTCCCAGCTCACTTTTGGACAGAAATCATTTAGAGTCGATATACTAAATTTCAGCCTCTGCATTACTTTAGGTAAATGTTATTGATAAAAAGAAACATGTTTAGTTCTTGTAAATTTCCACCTAGTAGCTTGTTAGTCATTAATTGAGATAGAAATCGATTGCTTGATGTCACCCGTAATGTACTTTGGCGCAATAGAGAATAAGAGCATTTCAGACCAGTATGGTTCGTGACGTTCGTAGATAGCTTTAGAGAGTTCAATCATCAGGTCACAATATCTATGGTATGCATCTTTATAACTTATTTTGTCAGAATCGCGGCCAGTGAGATTAATGATTGTATCTAGGTCTAATTTGATTAAATCTTTATTTCGACCCGAAGGCATCGGATAGAACTCATTAGTATCAGTATGTTTGAGCAACAGCCAATTAAGTGAGTAGATGACCCTTGAGTCGTAAATAGCATACTTCGTGTGATCGAGAAAAGAGGCAACTTTAGACATTGATGAAATTACATCGAATGTATTTTTATCTAGAGCGCCTTTGCTGAGACGAGCATCTAGCTTCGACAATATATCATCATTTTTTTCTGTCGATTTGAGACTTCCAATCCCTCCCCATTTCTGAATAACCCAGTAGCGATTGGTTAAGTCGTTAACTAACAAAGAGCTCAAGTTGTGCTTCATGAAAAGATTTCGGTCATAGTTCGAAGTAATTTCGCTTGGAAAATCTAACGGGCAGTCCTCTGGCATCATCCATGTAAAGTATTCTTTGAGAGGAAATTCTTCAGCGATTGATTTTAGTTCTTCTATTAGGGGTTCAAGGTTCATTGTATATAAAATTAAGATTAAGTTTTCTATACGTTATCAGGTCTTGAGTTGATGTGCTTAATTTATCGCAAATAAACTGAAAAACGACTTCGCTCACTCGTACTTCAATACCAAGTTACTCTGAAGGAGCGTAGCTATATTCTGGAATTCATCTGACTTTTTTAAACTCACTCCGGTGCATTTTCATGCTAGAAGTTTGAGACCTATCTGACACGATGATGGACAAAAGTGTTTTAGCTATTTTACTAACTTAGCGATTCATAGATTAGCTCAGGTATGCCAAATGGTCTGCCGTGTTAGTGCATAGCTTAGGTTCCTGACATTGTGTTAAAGCATGTGTTTAGTCGACGTTCTGGTGATTTCGCTTTCAGGATGGGAGGCGAAGAGTTTTAGTGGTCATATCTGTATCATCTAGTTTTGAAATCCTTGAGCTAGCGGAAAGAATTCGAAGGAATATTGAAACCATCGCTATCTCTTGTGAAATCATTGGCATCTCCCATCAAATCACAGCCTCCGTCGAAGTATACAGTTATGTTCCTCAACGTAGAGTACAATTGAGCTTTATTTAGAGCAGGTCGACTCTGCTCTAAATAAAGCAAAAAGTAGCGGTCGCAATGTTTCTGTATCACCAAGTAATTGTTTTCATTGATTTAAAAAACACTAATAACTTCAGGCACTGAACGGTCGCTCGATGATGTACCCAATCAAATTGGCACATGTCATATGCCAATTTGGTCTGATTTTAGGCGATTAAGATTAAGACTTAATCACACTCCAGCCTGTCGCTTGGTTCCTGCCATTTTCTTTCGAGTGATAAAGTGCTGTATCAGCTCTTTCTATGGCATCTTCTAGACTACTGTCATCTAATTGGACCTCAGAGATACCGATACTTACAGTTATGTTTTTAGGGCCTGAAAAAATATACTTTTCTATTAAACTTCGCAATTTTTCGGCAACTAGCATCGAGCTGTCTTCATCTGTGTTGGGAAGCAATAGAACAAACTCCTCACCGCCCCAACGAGCAAAAGAGTCACTAGTTCTTATGTTTCTATGGATTAATTTACTAAACTCAACTAGATAATCATCACCAACAGCATGACCAAACTCGTCATTAATGCTTTTAAAGTAGTCAATATCAAACATCATTACGGTATATATGGAATTATGCCTTTTTGCTTTATCGTATTCCTGTGACAATAGGTCAACCATCTTATTTCTATTTAGCACTTGAGTTAGAAAGTCTATGGTTGACATTTTAAGTAGTTTATTTTGATTTCGATAACTTTGAAAAACAATTACAAAAAATGAGATTAACACTATGAATATCATAAAATCAAACAACAGATAGTTTCTTTTCATAAGCATTAATGTATCGTCTTCTGATATTGAAATTAAATAGGCCACGTGCTCTCTTTTAAAATTTTCAACTGATAAGAAAGATACAATCAGATATTTTCCATTCACATTGAACTCTTTTGAAAAAGTATTACCAGTTTTAATATAAGGATCAAGCTGTTTTTTAAATAGTTCAATATCACCCTCAAGTTCAGTAAACTTCAGGTTTTCCAGGCTTTTATTTAGCACGTCTTTATCTACATAGTAATCACTGGCTATTTTACTATTTATGTAGTTATTCTTCGTATCATCAAACACTTTGTAATTCACAACATCCTTATTCATCAAGAAGAAAAAATCTTGTTCAGGATATAGATTAAACAATAAATTGACGATACTACCCATTGATAGGGATACTTCTAAAGTGCCTATCTGAATGTCATTATATACTACTGGATAAACGAATCGATAACCGTTATATATTCTACCTTCTTCAAACCCCTGTACAAATCGCTTTTCTTTATTGGATATCCTTACCGACTCTCTTATAGAGAATAAATTATCACCAAATTTTTCAGGTTTATGGACACGTAAAAAACTATCACCATTTTCAAAGTGAAAATGTAACTGTCGAAAGTTGAAATCTGTAAGAGTTTTATACTTTTCTTCCAGCTTCGAGTATATTGAATTCCTATTAGATGTTCTTATGCTCTCATCACCAAAATAGGCTTCACTCATCAACCTAAAAATATCTTGGTCATCTTCAATTTCTTTAAATACGTAATTTGAAAAATCTTTATAAACGCCTAAGCTAGACTCAACTTTAGAACGTAGTGCATGAGAATAACCAAGTAAAATTCGTTCTCTTTGAGTTTGATATTCATTAAATATGAATGTTATTGCCATCACGACTAAAAAAGCTAGTAACAAGCATGAATAAAGCATCTTTTTTATATTTGATTCTCTTGTTTTAATTATCATTTTATCTACCAAGCCCACGTCTTCAACAAATAATAATTGCACACGTACTTATACGCTTAAAGGATTGAATTGATTATTTATATCTCACAACCCTTTGTCTACTTACATCAAAATGATGACAAACACACAAAAAGAAACCCTAAAGCGCCAACAAACCTATAGACAGGGAATTGTTCACATTATGAGCTAGTCAGAACCAGATCGAATCATTAAAATTATTTGGTCAGACATTGATACCAAAAATTGTTATGAGTAATAAATCTAAATGGGAAAGGTGCAGCTTTGAGTTGCGCTGCTCTACTAGTACATAAGGTTCACTTTTTAACATACAATTTCTCGATGTCTGTGGATGAAAAAATTGTTAGCTGCAGGGAATATATTCAGGTGAAACGTGATCTTATCTCCGAGTGGTGAAGATAAGACCATAATTTGGGTGTCAGACTAGTTGTGCTCGCTTGCCATATTTATCGCCATTGCGATGCCTTTGACTCGTATTTCGAGAAAAAGTTGTTCAGTACGTTTATTTAGCAAGATTTTCCAGCATAGTTTTAGTTACTAGGGTGATTCCTTTTTCTGTAACACGAAAACCATTGGCTTCATCCTGTTCCTTATCATAGCCAATGCTCAAGCCGGCCGGGACACAACAATAACTGTCAAGGATAACTCTCTTCAGTTTAGCGTGTTCACCAACGTGACTGCCATGCAACAATACTGAATCTTCAATAAGACTGTATGAGTGGGCATGGACACTTGAATACAACAATGATTTTCTAATAGTTGAACCAGAAATAATGCACCCTCCAGAAACCGTTGAATCTACGGCCATACCACGGCGTTCATCGTTATCAAAAATGAATTTAGCAGGTGGAAGCTGTTCTTGATATGTCCAAATCGGCCAGTCTTTATCATAAAGGTCAAGTTGTGGTTTAGGTGTAACAAGCTCCATATTGGCTTCCCAAAATGAGTCAAGTGTACCCACGTCACGCCAGTAGGGCTGACTTTCACTGTCTGGATCTTTGAAAGAGTACGCAAAAACATTACTCTCATTAATGATTGAAGGAATGATATCGTGGCCAAAATCGCGGGTGGATCCTTGGACATCCACATCTTTTAATAACTGGTTAAAAAGAAAATCAACATTGAATAAATAATTGCCCATTGAAGCCAAACACTTATTCGGTTTATTCGGAATTTCATTAGGTTGAGCAGGTTTCTCATCAAAAGCGACTATTTTGTTTTTGGAATCTACGGTTAGAACACCAAAGCTACCCGCAGCTTCTTCAGTATCAACTTCTAGGCAACAGACTGTCATATCTGCGTTATTTGCCACATGCTCCGCTAGTAGAGTGCCGTAGTCCATACGATATACATGGTCACCAGACAGAATTAGAATGTACTTGGGTCTATGTGAACGAATTATATCAATATTTTGATATACCGCATCCGCTGTACCAGCATACCAGTCATCGCCCGTTCGTTGTGAAGCAGGTAAAATTTCAACAAATTGTTGAGCTCTAAGGCTTCCCCAACCGCGGCTAATGTGACGGATCAACGAGTGCGACTTGTATTGTGTAGCGATACCTACGCGGTCAATACCTGAATTGAAACAGTTTGATAGTGGAAAATCGATAATACGAAACTTACCACCAAAATATACAGCAGGTTTTGCTCGAAAATCGGTGAGTTCAAATAAACGACTACCTCGACCACCAGCCAATATCAAAGCGTAAGTGTCTTTGGTCAAATTACTGATATGTCTATCATAATTCTGGGGCATAGAGACCTCCATGGGGGCGAATTATATACTTGATACTTGTAGTTATAATCAGAGCAGTGTATTGATTATATTCTAGTTATTATATAGGGTAATTGTTGAATAAACTGTGACTGAAGTTAGGCATTATTACTTGAATAGCCACCAGTATCGTCGCCACTTTTAGCATTACCAAAAATAGGCCAATTTATGACAAAAGAAATGAGTCCTGATTCTTGTGCTAGAAAGGTTTGGGGCATCAGTGTGCCAGCAGTGATAGTTCTGGCACGTCTCTGGACATTTCTGAGTTACAGCTCTTGCTAACTTTGATCATCACGAAATATTTACCTTTAAAAGCCCTTTAATCGAAATTGTTTGTTTGCTCAAGACCCTTCTGGAGTTCTATAAGTGCGGTCTAGGAATTTTTGATGTTGTTCTTCACTTGAAATCTCTTCACGTAGCCAATCAATAGCTTGTACTTCAGTAACACCAAGCTTAACAGCTTCAGCAACGCACTTGCCGAACGATAAACGTTGTTTGAGCATGTTGTTAGTCTCTTTGCAATAAAATATGAAAAGAAAGCTACTAGCATTAGGGAGTTGAAAAGACTGACTTAGCAGCAATCGCTGCTCCAGCGTTAACGGCTCTAGTGGTTGTAGTTGGTTGAACAACTCTTTAGCTTCGTCACGAGTCATCTCTATTGAGTTTAAATTTGCAAGAAACAAAAGTTTGCCAACTGCAATTGGTAAGCTTACTCTTGCCCTAAATTTGCTAGCTCGGTTATCGCCACGTATAAAGATACATTCGTTTTCTAATGTGAAATACGTGTTCAATAGGTCCAAATGTTCCATATAACCTCTCTTCGCCCTTCGATGTGTGGTGGATTAAAAACTTGGCCACACGCTTAGTTCTCTAAGTATGAAGAAAAGTAAATCGAATGGTAGAGTTTGAAATCACGTTCCATTCCATTTTAGAACACTTCTAGCTACTAGCGTGTAGAGCATCAGTAATAGTCCTAGGTGCTTCTTGTCCCTGAGAGAGCCGCGACATCACTACAGAGAAACCAGAACTAGAGCGCTCTAGCTGGACGTCGCAACTCATCTCTGGACAGAACCTTCTTAGAGTAACCACTTAAATTAGAAAAATACGGATAAAGTTCGGTATTTAAAAGCCCCTTAATAGAACGCCCAGTCTCACTGGAGTAGATCACCTTGCTTTGCTTCCACTTTTTTCATTCATCAATGCAGAAAGCGCATGAACCTCGGCTAATTAACGGTTTGTTGCTTAATTCAATAGAACTAAGCAACAAACCCTTGTGAAAGTTAAGACTTTATGATTACAATAGAACAGCACCAAAGTGCTTATGTGTGTTGAAATGATGGATTTACTCGTACGAATGGAAGAAGTGAAGTTCAATGAGCTTATTAATTCGATTGAAGTTATGTCTCAAGAGCAAATAAAACAATTACAAAAAAAGATATTTACAAAAAAAAAGATAGTACCGAAAGATATTTTATCTGATGAAGAGTTACTACTACTTAATGAGATATTTGATAAACATTAGGTGTAGGTCGTTATTATCAATTTTGTAATATAGAAAACATTAAATAAAGTAAGTAGGTTTATGTGTAAACATGGCATTTATTATCAACGCAGAAAGCGGTCTGTTATAGAAAGAATCTTAGGTATTAAAGAAGTATACGTATGTTCAAACTGCGGGTATATCCTTAAGATAAGATAATTGGATTAAGCCAATTCATCCTCACTAAGGCGTCTCTTTATCGGGTGCCTTTATTTTGCTGGGGTTAAGGTTTACACAACCATTGTTTACAATTCAATTTCAGATTTAGTCAGTTGCAAGCTTGAAGAGCCTTTGTAGTCGAATAGAAAAGCGATATCTCTCCCCCCTCTGTGTGAATGAACAACCCTCGTGTAAAAGGCGACATCCACTCAATCTTGCGGTTGGTTACCAGAAACTCTATGAAATGAAAACAGAAGTATGGTTGTCTACCACAGTGTTCGCTGCTTGAAACAGCTATCAAGTATCATATTGGTATTTTTTAGCAGATATAAGGAAATGTATGTCAAATGATGGTTTAGTAAAGTAAACATTCAACCTATTGAAACAAGGTGCGTATTTCGGAGCATTCCGAACAGCCATTTCGGTATGACCCGAACACCTATTTCGGTTTAATCCGAACGCACATTCCGCGATTATCCGAACACTTTTAAGCGAACTCCGAAATCAGCGTTCGGAATGCCCGAAATCCTTCCTTTTTCTCTTTTAAATCAATAGCTCGCTATTCTTTACTTCTTAAACAAGAACGTAAGGAAGCGACAATGGCTAAAAAGAGAACTCCAATGAACAAAATCAAAGAGATATTACGCCTTAAGTACGAGTGTGGGTTGTCCTACCGTAGTATTGCTAGTTGTCTCAATGTCAGTCTTGCAACAGTCTCTGAACTTGTCGCTCGTTTTAAGCAAAGTCAGATAGGCTGGCCTCTTCCAGAAGGTTACAGTGATACAGACCTTACTAAAGCTCTTTATCATTCGAAGAAAGCCAGTCGAGACAAGGTCATGCCAGACTTCGCTCAGTACGCTGTCGAACTCAAGCGTAAAGACATGACAAAGATGTTGTTGTGGCAGGAGTACCATGAGCAATATCAAGAGCAAGCTTACGCTTACACTCAGTTCTGCGAGCACTTCACTCGTTGGTTCAAAACCCAAAAGCGCAGTATGCGTCAGCTCCATGTTGCAGGTGATAAGCTGTTTATCGATTACTGTGGGCCTCGGCTTCAAGTGGTCAACCCTGATACAGGTGAAGTGCGCGAAGCAGAAGTGTTCGTGGCGACCTTAGGAGCGTCCAATTACACCTATGTGGAAGGCTTCCCGAGTCAAGGTAAGTCTTACTGGTTAGAGGCGCATGCCAATGCGCTCGAACACTTCGGTGGTGTACCACGGCTCTTGGTTCCCGATAATCTACGCAGCGCGGTCAGCAAAGCTAACCGTTATGAACCGAGGCTTAATGAAAGCTATCAAAAACTGGCAAATCATTATCAAACTGCCGTGATGCCAGCTCGCCCCTACAAACCGAAAGACAAAGCCAAAGCAGAAAATGCAGTCCTACTAGTGGAACGTTGGATCATGATGCGACTTTGCCATTAAACCTTCTATACCTTCAAAGAGCTGAACCTTGACATCCGTGAGCTGATGAATGACTTAAACGAACGTGAGATGAAGCATTATGGTGCAAGCCGCAAAGCGCTGTTCGACAAACTCGATAAACCCGCGTTAAAGCCCCTTCCTAAGCAGCGATATCTATATACTGAAACCAAGCGAGCCAAGGTTGGGCCTGATTATCACATCGAATATCGCCGTCACTACTACTCGGTTCCCCATCAACTTGTTGGCCAACATGTCGAACTGGAAGCCTCCAACCGTCTGGTGCAAATCTACCATCAAAGTAACTTGATCGCCCAGCACCCACGTAGCCAAAGGGAGCGCGGAAACAGCACTCAACCTGAGCACATGCCGAGTAATCATCAACATCAAAAGTGGTCGCCTGGACGTTTACTCAACTGGGGAGCCAATATCGGCCCCGCCACACGGGAAGTCGTCAATAAAATGCTGAACTCTAAGCCTCATCCCGAGCAGTCGTATCGTTCCTGCCTTGGGCTGCTCAACCTGAGCAAAGCCCATGGCGAATCGCGCCTCGAGCAAGCCTGTAAAGATGCACTGATGCTAACAAAACCCAATTACACCTTCGTCAACAATCTACTCAAGAACAATCGTTAGGGGCAACTGAGTAAAGATAAAGCGAATACGCCGAACCTTGTTCACAGCAATGTTCGTGGCCCGAACTGTTATCACTAGGAGAAAGGATATGAACGCACTCAATGACCAACTTAAAACCCTGCGCTTGAGCCATGCGGCGAAAGCGTTAGAGCAGCAACAAGAGCAACTGACCACCTACGCAGAGCTGGACTTCGAGGAGCGGTTAAGCTTGCTCCTGGAGAGTGAAATCTTGAACCGTAATCAGAGCAAAATCCAACGCTTGAAGCGACAAGCAAAGCTGAGAGTGGATGCCCAGCCAAGCCAACTCATCTACAAAGAGGGACGAAATCTCAATCGTAAACAGATGAGCGAACTGCTAACAGGCAGTTATCTGCACAAGCATCAGAATATCTTGATCACAGGCCCAACAGGTGCTGGCAAAACCTATCTTGGTTGCGCTCTGGCAACCAGTGCCTGCGACCAACAGCAAACCGTCAGGTACTACCAATTAACTCGCTTGCTTGATGATCTTACCGCAGGTCGTCTGGATGGAGCTATCAAAAACAACTTCAGTCGCTGGCTAAGAAAGGCTTACTACTCCTCGACGACTGGGGGATGGAAAAACTGACTCAAGAGCATGCTGGTCACTTGTTAGAAGTGCTTGAAGACCGTTACCAAAACAGCAGCACAATCGTCATCAGCCAGTTACCAGTAAAAGAGTGGTACAACATGATCGGCAACGCCACTGTCGCTGACGCTCTAATGGATCGTCTAGTTCACAATAGTCATCGAATAGAACTGGGAGGAGAATCAATGAGAAAACTGGCGAATCCGAACACTTAGAGTAAAAATAGGGAAAGAGAAAAAGTGCTGGTTCAGGTGTTCGGAATAAACCGAAACAAGCGTTCGCAATCACCAAAATACGCAACAAGGAAAGGGGCAAAACTTTCTTAGAGTATTCACTTAAATTAGAAAAATGCGGATAACTTTGGATATCGGAAAGTCGCTTAGTGAAGTGCCCAGTTCTGCTGGTACAGATCAGTATGTTTGTTCGAAGTTAGCAGGGCTTAGATAGAATGTGGGTTTTATGACGCGCTTACACTTTTCTGATATTACAATTCTTACATTTGAGATAACTATATTATTTATATCTTCTAAGGTTACTGGTATCGGTTTGAAAAAAGAGGTGTATCATGAAGAGATTAATTGTATGTATTTTAACACTTTGTGCTAGCCAATCATTTGCAGCCCTAGATAAAGATAAATTTAACAAGGACATGGATGCTAAAGGTTACAGTTTTCAAGGGTGTACATTACTGCTCATAGGGGGCTTTGATGTTCATCGTCAACGCCTCACAGTAATCAATTTAAAAAACGTCACTGCTGCAGTTTTACCTAAAATGGCTTCAGATAAAATAATGATATTAGAAGGAGGCAAGTATTACCCTCTCGATATTCAACTTAAAGACGGTGAAAATTCCACTGTGATTGAGTTCATGACCAAGATGAGTGAGTGCTCTGAATAGATTATAGAGAGGAATATATGCGTTTCAATAATATACCAATTTTCGTAATCGCACTCTCGGGTTTCAATATACTCCCAACTTATGCTGAAGAAATGCTTCAACAAGTCGAGTTCATGAGTGGTGCTTATTCAAACTTAAGTCCCAACACGGCTTTGTTGCGTAATTCAGACGAGAAACCAAACCTCCTAAAGTTGACCGACTTTTATACAATATACTGAGTTTCAG
>NZ_JAWOQN010000519.1:0-690 GCF_033337395.1 Vibrio sp. YT-19(2023)
CGAAAAGTGAATGACTTAAAAGTCACCTTACCTCCAGGTGTTAATGAGCCTCAGGTTATTGATGACTTCGGTGATGTGTACGGCATCTTGTTGGCAGTGCCAGGGGATGGCTACAGCTATAAAGAGTTGCTGGATTATGTCGACTCCTTACGCCGTGAGCTTGAACTGGTCGATGGCGTCAGCAAGGTTTCTGTCTCTGGTCAGCAGCAAGAGCAAGTCTTTATTGAAGTTTCGATGAAGAAGTTAAGCAGTATTGGTTTGTCGCCAAATACGGTTTTTAACTTGCTGTCCACGCAAAATATTGTGTCTGATGCTGGCGCTATTCGTATTGGTGATGAGTACATTCGAATTCAGCCTACGGGTGAGTTCCAAAGCGTTGATGAGTTAGGGGATCTGTTGATCTCCGAATCTGGTGCGCAAGGGCTTATTTTCCTCAAAGATGTAGCGGAAATTAAACGTGGCTATGTTGAAGTGCCGAGTAACATCATCAACTTTAACGGCAGCTTAGCGCTGAACGTTGGTGTGTCGTTTGCTCAAGGTGTCAACGTGGTTGAAGTCGGTAAGGCCTTTGATCGTCGCCTTGCCGAGTTGAAGTATCAACAACCGGTTGGTGTCGAAATCTCAGAGATTTACAGCCAACCGAAAGAGGTAGATAAATCGGTCTGCGGCTTTGTGATCAGTTTGGCGCAG
>NZ_JAWOQN010000520.1:0-690 GCF_033337395.1 Vibrio sp. YT-19(2023)
CGACAGCATCACAACAAGTGAAATAATAATAATTCTTAGTTAGATATACAGTCAGTGTGTCGAATTAGCAAGTGAAAACTATCAATAGTGTTCAGGAAAGAATGGCAGCGTCACAGCACTTGGTTCAATGCTGTGACGAGAAGTTTTTGCGAGTCAGGAGGTTATGCCATCGAGGCTTTGACGTAGACCTCGAAACGGTTCTTTTTGGTTTCAATCGCCATGCTTGGCTTTTGCTCGTTCAGCCAATTCGCGTAGTCCGGGCGCTTAACCACCACGCGTTTCGTTGCCAACGCCAGAGCAGGTTCGAGCAATCCATCGGCATCCAAATCCGCTCCCACCAAAGATTGGAAGACGCGCATCTCTTTTTTCACTAACGCGGATTTCTTTTTGTTTTCTGGGTGTGGGTACATCGGGTCGAGATACACCACATCCGGTTTCACAAACTCGCGGTTTTGCGCCAGTTGATCCAGCGCGTCATGGCTGGAGGCATGAATCAGCGACATACGCTCAGATACCCACGAGCCGATTTCTGGGTCTTGTTTCGCGCGAGCCAAGCCGTCATCCAACAAGGCCGCCACGACTGGGTGACGCTCGACCATCTGCACTTTACAACCTAGCGAGGCGAGCACAAACGCATCGCGACCAAGGCCTGCCGTGCCATCTAACACGGTTGGGGTCGCACCTTTGTTC
>NZ_JAWOQN010000521.1:0-689 GCF_033337395.1 Vibrio sp. YT-19(2023)
GCCAGACGGTCTACCTATTGAGCAGCCGGTTAGAACGCTATTTGTTAAGTCGTCTGGCGAAATCGATGCACCAATCATTGCGTTGATCGTTCGTGGTGACCACGAGCTAAACGAAGTGAAAGCAGAAAACCTACCTCAAGTGGCTTCTCCACTAGAGATGGCATCAGAAGAAGAAATTCGTGAACTGATCGGTGCTGGCCCTGGTTCTCTTGGCCCTGTCGGCCTTGAACTGCCATTCATCGTTGACCGCAGCGTAGCAGCCATGAGCGACTTTGGCGCTGGCGCAAACATCGACGGTAAACACTACTTCGGTATTAACTGGGGTCGTGACGTTGAACTGGGTCAAGTAGAAGATCTGCGTAACGTAGTGGAAGGTGATCCAAGCCCATGTGGTAAAGGTACGCTAATGCTGAAACGTGGTATCGAAGTTGGTCATATCTTCCAACTTGGTAACGTTTACTCAGAAGCAATGAACTGTAGCGTTCTTGGCCCTGACGGTAAAAACGTAATCTTAGAGATGGGTTGTTACGGCATCGGTGTATCGCGTGTTGTTGCTTCTGCGATTGAACAGAACCACGACAAATACGGCATCATTTGGCCAGACGCAATTGCACCTTTCCAAGTAGCAATCGTGCCAATGAACATGCACAAATCTGAGCGCGTAAAAGAAGCAGCAGAGAAGCTATACG
>NZ_JAWOQN010000522.1:0-689 GCF_033337395.1 Vibrio sp. YT-19(2023)
TCCGATCTCGTGACATTCGCAGATGCCGTTTCGCCCGTCGATGCCGCCGCCGTGAAGACGTTGGTAAAGTTGTCATCAATGCCTTGATTGATCTCACCTGTCACGACGATTTCAAACTCATTGCCTTGGTACGCTTTCAAGGTATGGTTGGAATTGACGTTGTTATCCGAATCCACAGAGACCACAACGCCAGATTTCAGCTCTGTAATAGTCGCTTTCCATGTCGTGAACAACGCATTACCGTTGCTACCAATCAATTTGTCGATTTCATCCAACAAGTTCACGCTCTCTGCATCGCCAGAGCCACGGTTGGTCGCCGTCATCGTGAACGTGATTTCATCGTCATCATTGGTGTATTCGGCTTTATCGGCCACTTTCGTCACCGATAAGATGATCGGTTGCGGTTTGATAATGGCGACATCTTCTGCCAAAACATCGCTTTCCGATTTGTCGTATGCGTAAGCATGGTTGGTGATTTCGCCCATCGCGTCTGCATTGACCACACCGGTAATCTCAATGTCTAACGTGTCGTTTGGCGCAAGAATCACGCGACTGTTTACATCCAGATTGTCGCCCTGAATTTGCGGCAGAACGATGGTTCGTTCATCGTTGTATGAACTGGTTATACGCCAACTGGTAAATGCTTCAGCTTGAGTGTCGTTGATGGTGTTGACCTTCAGTTCTGAGAT
>NZ_JAWOQN010000523.1:0-688 GCF_033337395.1 Vibrio sp. YT-19(2023)
TCCCATTTACGTGTCGTATGTGTATCCCCAACAGACAAGTAACCTTCTTCCCAAAGTGGATGATAGGTAAGACCATGTTGCTCGAGGTAGTAGTGAACATCTTTATTAGTCCAATCGATTACGGGCAGAAACTTAAACACGCCATTTTGAATCGACAGTATCGGTAAACCCGCTCGTGATTTACTTTGCTCTCTACGTAAACCTGAAAACCATGTTCCAACATTAAGTTCTTTCAATGCACGACGCATTGGCTCGACTTTATTTATTTTGTTGTACTTCTCGATCCCCTCAACGCCCTGCTCCCATAATTTGCCATAACGTGCTTCTTGCCATTGAGCACTTTGCTCCGCTCGATAAACTTTTAGATTAAGGTTGAGTTTTTCTGTCAACTCATCAATAAAGCGATACGTTTCTGCAAACAGATATCCGGTATCCGTAAGAATAATTGGGATATCAGGTTTTTCTTGAGTCACAAGATGAAGCATGACAGCGGCTTGGATACCAAAGCTTGAGGATACCGCAAACTCTCCATCCAGATTTTCCAAAGCCCACTTTACTCGCTCTTGTGCCGACAGCGGTTCAAGTTCGACATTGATTTGTGCAAGATGGAGAATTTGCTCCGTCTTTGTTAATGTCAGTAACTCCGCCAGCTCCGGTTTGGAAGCCACAGAATCAAGCATAGAAGTCC
>NZ_JAWOQN010000524.1:0-688 GCF_033337395.1 Vibrio sp. YT-19(2023)
ACAAACCTTTGGTTGACAAAGCGATCATGGACAGTCGTTGGAAGCCAGAGAAAGTGTTTGTTTTCCAGCGACCAGAATGCGAAGCCGAGTTAAACCAAGAGAGAGATCTGGATTGGCAGCAAGAGTATAGCCAAGCACTTCCACATGCCTGTGTACCAGTACTTGCGACAGATCCGCTATACATCCTTTACACCTCGGGTACGACAGGTAAACCAAAAGGCGTAGTGCGTGATAACGGTGGTCATGCCGTGGCACTGAAGTACTCAATGAGTGCAATCTACAACATCCCGCAAGGTGGTGTTTTCTGGGCGGCATCCGACGTGGGCTGGGTAGTGGGTCCTTCGTATATTGTTTACGCGCCATTAATTCACGGTTGCACCACAATACTGTTTGAAGGTAAGCCAGTCAGAACTCCGAATCCGGGGGCATTCTGGCGTGTGTGTGATGAATATAAAGTGGATGCTTTGTTCTCGGCGCCAACGGCTTTCCGTGCGATTAAGAAAGAAGACCCGGAAGGCGAGTTCTTAAAGCAGTATGATCTGTCAAACCTGAAAACCATCTTTATGGCTGGTGAGCGTTTAGATCCTCCTACGCTGGAATGGGTACAAAGTAAAACGGACAAACCGGTTATCGATCACTGGTGGCAAACAGAGACAGGTTGGGCGATTGCCGGTAACCCGACAGGCAT
>NZ_JAWOQN010000525.1:0-687 GCF_033337395.1 Vibrio sp. YT-19(2023)
CATCAGCGAGCTGCCAATCAAAAAGCCGTCTGCATATTCTGCTAAGTCACGAACTTGTTGATGAGTGTAAATGCCAGACTCTGAAATAACCGTTGCGTTTGGTGCAAGCTTACGAATGGTTGGCGCAAGCGCTTTAGTTCGGTTTAAATCCGTTGTTAAGTCGCGCAAGTTGCGGTTGTTTATACCGATAACTTTAGCGCCAAGCTGAACTGCGCGGTGAAGCTCTTCTTCGTTGCTGACTTCCGTTAAAATGCCCATGTTTAGGCTGTGCGCAGCTTCTTCTAACGCTTTGTACTCTTCGTCATTCAGTACCGAAAGCATGAGCAATACCGCATCCGCGCCATAATGACGAGCAAGGTAAACTTGGTAGGTATCGAACATGAAGTCCTTACACAACACTGGCTGTTTCACTTGTCGGCGAACTTGAGGCAGAAAATCGAAGCTACCCTGGAAGTATTTTTCATCGGTCAGAACCGAGATCGCGTCTGCGTAGTTGTTGTAAACCGACGCGATGTAGTCCAAATCGAAGTCGTTGCGAATAAGGCCTTTTGATGGCGATGCCTTTTTGCATTCTGTAATGAATACGGTTTTATCGCCACTCAATGCATCATAAAAACTGCGATCCGACGGCAATAGGTCCGATTGAAAAGTGCTCAGATGCTGTGATGCTTTTCGCTCTGCTACCCA
>NZ_JAWOQN010000526.1:0-687 GCF_033337395.1 Vibrio sp. YT-19(2023)
ACATTTCTCACAGTGATCTTCGGCGATTTTGTCTAGTAGGTGTGTAGTCGCTATGTTACGTACGACTGAGCCTTTCCAACCTTTGTATTTCAATAGGTAGTAATACAGCAGGATCAGCACTTCATTTGGATGAATGAAGTTGCCTTTCTCATCGATGATACCAAGACGGTCTGCATCGCCGTCAGTCCCAATACCGATGTCGTAGCCTTCTTGCTCGACAAGGTGCATCAAGCGGTACAGGGTCGCAGCACTTGGAGAAGGCATTAAACCGCCGAAGTCTGGGTTTTTTCCGTCGTTGATCACGTCTACTTCACAGCGGCCGTTGATTAGGACGGTTTGCAGTGCGTTTTTCGCGACGCCAAACATCGGGTCAATCAGCACACGAAGGTTGGCTTTTTTGATTGCTTCAATGTCGATAAAGTCGATGATTGAATCAACAAACTCGTTCATCGGGTTGATGATTTCAATCAACTTGTCTTCAACCGCTTGATCAAAATCGACACTTTTCACATCTTGTGCGGTAAGTGTGGAAATTTGAGTTTCAATTTTCTCGGTAATGATTTCATCTGCATCACGACCACCTTCAATGAAGACTTTGATGCCATTGTAATCTGCAGGGTTATGCGATGCGGTGATGCACGCCGAGTAAGCACAGCCCATCTCTTTTGCTTTGAACATCACGATTGG
>NZ_JAWOQN010000527.1:0-687 GCF_033337395.1 Vibrio sp. YT-19(2023)
TTCCAACATTCAAAAGCTTGTTCGTCGTAAGACCATTGAATTTTGCCTTCCCAATCGATGAATCCGCGACCTTTGACAAGTTTAGGTTCAAACACCAACAAGTGCTGGTAGAACTCACGCCAAATGATCTCGCTCAGCCACGTTGCTTTGCCTTCTGACAAATCCGGTTGTGGATTCTCAGCATACAACCTCGCGATGCACTGTCTTGGCGACAATGCTCCGATGGCAAGATAAGGCGAGAGCTGACTCGTACCATCTATAGCGGGGAAATCTCGCTTCATCTGGTAACCGTCACTACGCTCGCGTGCAAACGTCCTCAATTGCTTGAGAATGTCGTTGGTCGATGCACACCAAGCTTCGCTCGATTCCCTTGGATAAGAGAACGTAAAATCGGCATCAAAACCGTCTTGTTTTACCGCTGCTAACTGCTCACTAGGCAGTTCATTTTGTTTCTGAGGCTTGGATACCGTTGGCAAGGAAAACTTTTGCAACCATGCTCGTTTGAATGGCGTAAATACTTTGAAATACTCGCCTTGCTTGTTGAGTACGGTCGTTGGCGCATGAACGCATTTGTCGTGAAAGGCGTGAAACTCTACCCCACGATTATCCAGTGCTTGAGATACCTTTCTATCCAACTCAACTTCATTCACTTCAGAATTGATGTTGACCATTACCGCCATTGCGTTG
>NZ_JAWOQN010000528.1:0-687 GCF_033337395.1 Vibrio sp. YT-19(2023)
TGCCAAGGGCCGGGCATTGGGTTATCGACTGAAATGATGTCGAGTGATGGTTCTTGATACCAACGAACGTTGTCGTAAGAGCCCCACGCGTAATATTTTTTACCATCTGGACGAACTAACACAACAGGTTGAGAACTTTGTTCACGATAAACCAGAAAAGTAATCTGTTCGATGGTCGGGTCGACACGAAAACGGTTATCCAACAAAGACATGGCGGACTCGCTCGCGGCAAATGCGAAACAACTCCAGATCGCTAAAATAGCGACCGACAAAGCCCTCAACATAGCTTCTTCTATTGGTACCAAATACAGTCGTTTACCAGTTCTAATCTTTTCTGGTGCGCTTCTAATTCATAGGCAGTTGCACGCAAAACCTTTAGTGCGTTTCTTCCTTCAATACGGCGAATGGTTTCTACCCCGCCTTCTTGTTTGTTGGCGTTAAATTCTAGACTCGTTTGCCCACCAGTCATCAGTAGGTAAACGTCGGCTAGAATCTCTGCATCGAGCAATGCCCCGTGGAGTGTACGGTGCGAGTTATCAATGCCGTAACGTTCACATAATACGTCGAGGTTGTTGCGCTTGCCCGGGAAGATTTTCTTCGCCATGGCAAGCGTATCCGTCACCTTGCAGTAATCGTCGGTTTTACCAATTGTTGGATCGAGTTTTTCAAACTCATAATCCATGAAGC
>NZ_JAWOQN010000052.1:0-18192 GCF_033337395.1 Vibrio sp. YT-19(2023)
GCTACGACGATTGATGGGCGTAACCGCTCAGATCGTAGCTTCTTGATTTAGTTCCATCGAATTACGCAACAAAGCCCTGGTGAAGCGAAGTGGTACGCGATTCCGGTCGCAGCAATCATTGGTATTCCATTGTACATCCGTGCAGAGGCGGTCATTCCACTTAGCGCGGCACTAGTACAAAAAGGTATGGCTCTTGGATCTGTTATGGCGCTTATTATTGGTAGTGCTGGCGCAAGTCTTACAGAAGTAATTTTGTTGAAATCAATTTTTAAGAACCAGATGATTGCTGCCTTCCTAATCGTTATCTTAACGATGGCCATGGGAGCGGGTTACTTATATACCTGGGCTTTTTTATAAAAATAACCCTCGGGCGATTGCTCGAGGGCTCTGTTTTTGTCGCCATATAGGGAAAGGGAAGTTTCCTATACCGCGCAGGCTATAAAAAGATAAAGAGGTTACTCGTAAATACTATAGGAGAAATACTTGCTGGCGATGGTTTTATGCTTACCGCTCTGGATCAATTTTTGTATTCCGCTATCGAGTAATGCTTTTAATTCTTTGTCTTGTTTTCTCACTGCTACGCCAATGCCACGGCCGAACCACTTTTCCTCTGTAAACGCTGGTCCAGTAAAGTGATAGCCTTCACCTTGTGCAGTTTCAAGAAAACCAGCACTTAAACCGATTGAGCCGCCAAATACAGCATCTAACCGTCCATTGAGTAGATCAGTAAATGCCTCATCGAACGTACCATAACGACGAATATCAATATCTGGATACAAGGCCGAAAGGTACTTATCACCAATTGTGGCTCTTTGAACTCCAATAGATAAACGATTTAGGCTGCCGTCATCCATGTTGATTTCTCTATCATTTTTCATTACAAAACGAGTCGGTACTTTTGCATAAGGGACGGTGAAATCGACTTTCTTTTCTCGTTCTTCTGTGATTGTCATTGCAGCAATAATCGCATCGTTCTTGCGACTAAGGAGAGAAGGGATGATGCCATCCCAATCCATTTTTGAGATAACGCACTTTACTTCTAACTCTTTGCATAACGCGTTAGCGAGGTCGACTTCAAACCCTTCTAGCTTTCCCTCTTTTGTCGTCCAGCTAAATGGGGGGTAAGCCCCTTCAACAGTGAAGCGAATTTGTTTCCACTCTTTCGCATGGCTGAAAACTGAAAATAAGCTAATAAACAATACGACTATCCATTTCATAAACGTTTCCTTGTAACTATTTGGAAACCAATGTTTAACACAAAGTAAGCAAATATCAATGAAAGTGCATATATGTGTGACCTTTCGCCCGCATTGTGTGAGCGAAAGGTTTTACGTGTATTACAGCTTATCTTCAATAGTTACGAGGGGAACTCTCGTTGAGACAGCGTGAAGTGCAATGTTGTGAATCATTTCATCGACCGTGGTACAGCTATCCATTAAGATCGAAACATCATACTTGTCCGCAGATTTTGAGATAGCAGTATGTGTCACGCAGTTTTGTGTCATCATTCCGCATACAAGTAACTCCGTTACATTTTTGCTTGCCAATACTTCTTCTAAACGTGTTCCTTCAAAGCTATCTGCGAAGTGCTTTACCACGATTTCGGAATTCGGCGCTAAAGCAAGAACTTCTGGGTGAATATTGGCACCGTCGCTGCCTTCATTGAAGAATGGGGCAATACCCATGGCAGGGTCGGCAATATGCTGAATATGAATCACAGGAATGTTTTGCTCATTGGCTTTAGTTATTGCTCTCTTAACATTGTCTAAAGTCGATTCTGTATTCCATAAAGGAAACTTTCCTTCTGGGAAATAGTCGTTTTGCAAATCAATTACAAGTAGGGCTTTTTGAGTCATTTTCTTTTCCTTTTATTGAGGATCATTGCGGTACGAATAATATAAAGACTTTTAGCTACCTTCTTTAGAGTCTAAAATGACACAAAAGAGTCAAAAAGCGACACTTGAAGATAAATGAAAATAGCACTCGTTAATTACCCAGATAGCTCGCAAGCCTCCGTATATGGTTTAAGCGAACTCTTCGAGATGGCAAACCGTGCGGCGGCTAAATTGGGCGTTGATGTGCACTTTGAAGTAGAGATATTGGATCACTGGTCAAACACGCACTTCGATGTGAAAACAGCGGTAATGATTCCGCCTAGCGGCACTGGTCAATATTACTTAGAACCAGAGCCAGAGCTACTCGACTGGTTAAATGTCCAATATAGTAAAGGTGCGATTTTAGCCTCCGCCTGCGCTGGTACTTTTATTCTTGCTCAAACCCAGTTGTTGACCAATAAGTCTTGTACGACACACTGGGGCTTGGCTCCTTCATTAGCGAGTCAGTTTCCCGATATCCACGTAAGACAAGAAGCCATCCTTATTAACGAAGGAACGATCATTACGGCTGGGGGTATGATGTCATGGGTGGATTTAGGTTTGGAGTTGGTTTCCTTATTTGCGTCACCGGAAGTAATGCGCCTGTTAGGAAAAATGTTGGTTATTGATACTGGTCCGAGAGAGCAACGCTTTTATCAACAGTTTACTCCAAACTTCCAACATGGTGATGAGGTAATTGTTCAAATACAGCACTATATAAACGATCATTATCAAGGAAAACTGAGCAATAAAGAGCTTGCAGAGTTGAGTTGTTTAACAGAAAGGACATTGCAGCGACGCTTTAAAAAGGCGACAGGTTTCAATGTTAACCAATACATACAAAGCTTAAGAGTACAAAAAGCTTGTGATTTACTTGAGTCGACAACCCTAACATTTGACGCAATATCATTTAGAGTGGGTTACCAAGATGTGAGCGCGTTCAGGAAAATATTTAATAGAATCGTAGGTTTAACACCGAAGTCGTTCAGATCTCGGTTCTGTTCATGAACGCCAGAAGTAAGATAATGTTGGTATTAAACATTTATAACTCAGAAGCAAACACCGCATATTTTTACAAGCTGGCTTAGCGTGATGAAAAGGGATAACAAGCTAAGCCAACCGTAGCGCACTCCTAATTACTGAACATTTTGTAGAATGCTTAAAGGGTTCTCAAATTACAATGACTTGTATAGGTCGTTGTTAATCACAAAAGCTATGTGATTTCCAAAACCAGTTTCCCAATATGTTGCTTGCGTGAAAATACTTCTTGCGCTTGACCTATCTGGTTCAAGGGAAATGACTCCGCGACTAAGGGACGAATTGCGTTCTGTTCGATATAGCGAACCAAGTTACCGAATACTTCTGGTGCCAAAACGGTACAACCAAATAACGCTAGGTCTTTAAGGTAAAGAGTTCTTACATCCAGCTCGACAATTGGGCCGCCTATGGCGCCGGAAACAGCGTATCTTGATCCTGGCTTTAGTACCTGAAGAAATTGTGGCCACTGCTCTCCTGCGACCAAATCAATCACTACGTCAACGCTGTTTTCTCCGAGAGTCGCTGTTAAATTTGCATCGCGAGGGATAACTTGGTTTGCTCCTAATGCCGTGATCTGTTCTTTCTTTTCTGGGCTGGCGATAGCAATGACGTATGCTCCACGCGCCTTCGCCAGTTGGATTGCGGCAGAGCCAACACCGCCGGATGCCCCTGAAATCAGTACGGTATCGCTCGCTGTGACATTAGAGCGGACAAGCATGTTCTCGGCAGTTGAATAAGAACAAGGGAAGGAGGCCAAATCGATATCCGATAAACTACTATTCACAGCATATGCATGTTTACTGTCAACAACAGTGAACTGAGCAAAGCCACCATCACATTCTGAACCGAAGTACCAAGGCGAGCTAAGTGCTTGACTGTTGAAGCGCGTAATACATGGTTCGATGAGCACACGCTGACCGATTCGTGATGGGCAGATATTCTCACCAACAGCGACGATGGTACCGCATACATCGGCACCTTGGATTCGAGGGAGAGATAGCGCGTCTCCTGACCAACTTGCATCCATGCTATTGGCGTCATTTTTAGAATACCATGCTGTTCGGGTATTGATGTCGGTGTTATTGACTCCGGCGGCGGCAACTTGGATCAATACATCATCAGGCGAGGGGACTGGCACAGGTATATCATCGCGGTAACGAAGCATATCTGGCCCACCATGACCGATAAGTTGGACGCCTTTCATGACTTTCGGGATTGTGGTCATTGATTGTTCTCCTTCATTAGTTCTAGCAGAGTGTGTTCAGCGGATGCAAAGGCAGCGTGACCGAGAACCGGCCATGCGTTGGATAGACCTTCATGTAACAAGAAGAGTGTGGTTGCGAGGTCTTCTCGCTGACTTAGTTGGACCATAAGCTGACGAACCGCCAATTTGTGTTGTTTTACTGCTTGATTAATAGATAGATTTTCTGGATAGGCTGCTAATGCATTGATGGACATGCAGCCATTCGGTGCAAACTCCTTCATCCAATCCTCGAGGCGAGTGAATAGGTGTAATACAGCCGGTGTTCCATTTGCAGGGGCGTCTTCGAGCAAAAAACTCAAATACCTTTGATGGCGATGCTCGAGAGCTGCAACAATCATCGCTTCCTTGGAGGGGTAGTATTTGTACAGGGTTCTCAGGCTGACTTCGCAGGCGTTTTTGAGTTGGGGTACGCTAGGCTCGGCGAAGCCATACTGACTGAATGCTTTTTCTAGGCTTGCTGCGATTTTTTCTTTCACTATTTGATACACCAGGTAGAACGTTTGTTTTACCTAAGGGTAGAATAAACTTTCTACCTCAGTCAATGGTGTATTTAAACTCTGTATTGAAAGCCCGACGTAATGCCGGGCTAATTTAAGTGATTTTTATAGATTCGGAACGTGAATCAGTGTGCCGTTGCGTGCTGTTCTCCACGCTTGTCTAGCATTCCGCTGAAACGGGTTAGTAGTAGAGCACCTAATACTACGATCGCGCCAATCCAAGGTGTGTGCATCAGCCCAGCATTGGCCACGATAAGGCCACCGCCCCAAGAACCCAGTGCAATACCTACGTTAAATGCAGCAATGTTGAGACCAGAAGCGACGTCGACTGCATCAGGTGAATATTTCTCTGCTAGTTTGACAACATAAACTTGAAGTCCTGGAACGTTACCAAAGGCAAAGGCACCCCAGACAAGAATGGTCACTACTGCAGAAATTGGATTAAATGCTGTGACACTAAACACGAGCAATACCACAATTAGGCCCGAGAAAATCGCTGTCAGAGCTTTGATTGGCCCCATAGAGTCGGCCATCTTTCCGCCCCAGATGTTGCCGAATGCGACTGATACACCATAAACCAACATAATTAGGCTGATAGCGCTAGAGCCAAACCCCGAAACTTCTTCCAAAATAGGAGCCAAGTAAGTGAAGGCTGTGAACGTACCACCGTAACCGAGCGCGGTGATTGCGTACACCAAAAGTAGACGAGGTTGAGTCAAGACTTTTACTTGCGATGACAGCTTGGTTGCTGGTGGTTGTTTCAGATTACTCGGCACTAGCAGAGCGCTTCCTATCAGTGCGATGATTCCAAGGATCGCGACGATTAGGAAGGTTGCCTGCCAACCAAATGTCTGGCCAATCCAGGTGCCAAGTGGCACGCCCGTCACTAGAGCTACGGTCAGACCGGTAAACATAATAGCAATTGCGCTAGCGGCTTTTTCTTTTGACACTAGGCCAGTGGCGATAGTCGAGCCGATCGAAAAGAACACACCGTGTGCAAGCCCGGTCAGTATCCTTGCTGTGACTAGAGTGTTGTATCCAGGTGCTTGCCAGGCTAACAGATTGCCAAGAACAAACAGTGCCATAACAGAAAGCAGAACGTACTTTCTTTTCCAGTTACCAGTCAGCGCTGTTAAAACGGGAGCACCAACCGCGACACCAAGTGCGTACAGGCTAACTAAAAGACCCGCTGAAGGTAATGATACGTTGAGGTCGGAGGCCATAGTCGGTATCAGACCGACAATTACAAACTCCGTGGTTCCAATAGCAAAGGCGCTAAGCGTCAATGCAAGTAAAGCTAAAGGCATAACAACTCTCTCTTATAATCATTGAATATGAATGGATAAACGAATAGCCCGTTTCCATGCCGTGTATTATTAAAGAGTTATTCGTTGCGAAAAATGGTGTTTATTACAAAATACTTTTGCTATAAATGATGGAAATGCGCAATTAAGAAAGGGGATGAAATGTTAACCCGATCAGATGAATTAGAGATTCTTATGGCAGTTGTGGATAGTGGTGGATTTTCTTCCGCTGCTGATGCACTAGGTATTCAAGTCGCTAGGGTATCTCGTGCGGTTAGTAAAGTTGAATCACAGTTGGGGGTAACCTTGCTGAATCGCACGACACGCAGAGTGGAAGTTACTGAGGAAGGGCATCAGTTTGTTGAAGCGGTTCGCTTAGGTTTACTACAAATACAGCAAGCTGAAGAAGAGATCATCACACGAGGTGAATTACCCAAGGGGCGCTTAAGAGTTGATGCCGCTAGCCCATTTGTTTTACATCAACTCGTGCCGTTAATTCAGCCATTTAAAGAGGCTTATCCTGATATTCAACTCGATCTTACCTCTAATGAGGGTTTTGTGGATCTATTGGAAAAAAGAACCGATGTGGCAATACGTATTGGACGATTATCGGATTCAACACTGCATGCTAAACCTTTAGGAACAAGCCCACTATTTATCGTTGCCACGCCTGGTTATTTATCTAAACGAGGTTTCCCTGAAGCGGTGAGCGATTTGCGCAGTCATAACTTGATCGGTTTTTCTGGCGCTAAAGTGTTAAATCAGTGGCCATTACGAGGGTTTGAGATGATAGAGCCTGATATCCTATCCAGCAGTGGTGAAACGGTTAGACAGTTAGTGCTGGCAGGGAACGGCATTGCATGTTTATCTGGCTTTATGATGAAAGATGATCTTGATTCTGGACGGTTAGTGGCATTGTTTGAATCGGAAAAAATCACAAATACTGGACGAGAACAGGTCAATGCTGTCTTCTACAAATCTTCTTCAGTCTCTAAACGTATTTCCGCGTTCATCGACTTTATTCAACCAAGACTTACTTTAAAATAACTCTATTATTGTTGTTTTAACAAAAGATTTTTGTCGTTATTGCAGCTTTTGTTTTTCCAAGTGCCAAGCCTAGCGTGCCACCCCTTAGTAAGGTGGCACATATTTTTATTTGATCTTAGTTAAAGCGTGGCAACACGTACTGAGCGATCTGTTCCATTGATTTCTCAATTGGTTGGCTATTAAGACGGAAATGCAACCCGATGTGATTGACTCCTGCTTCTTGCATTTTTTCTAGCTCATCGCTCAAGCCATTGACTCCGGCCCGGATACCAAAGTGATGCCGAACGACTGGTGCATTTGGGTTATCGACTAAATCAAGATGAATAAAGCTGGCGTAGGGTTTGTTTCCCGCTACGGAGCGCCAAAGTACAACGCGGTGTTCATGATCATCAGGTGTGCCTGGGTAGGCGAGCCAGCCGTCTAGGTTTTCTCCTATCCATTGTGGACTTTGCTGCGCTAACCCTGCGACATAGATAGGAATATCAGCAAACTCGGGTAATAACTGTAGATCGTTACCCAGCTTATCATTTTGCGTATCTTTCAAAATCTCTACACTTTCTCGAAAAGCCGAGCCACGGCTGTCAAAGTTAGCGTTAAAAACGGGATATTCACTAGGACGGTCTCCACTAGCCACACCGAGTATCAGGCGGTCACCACTTAACTCGTTGATGGTCGCAGCGGCTTTTTTCACTAGCCAAGGTTGTCTTAACGGTAATACTATCGCTGCTGTCCCTAGTAGAATGTTGTCGGTGCACGCAGAGAGATAGCCAAGATAACTGAACGGTTCATAAATTTGTGCCGCGTCTCCAAAGTTAGGGTCGTACAACGGGACATCTCTCACCCACGCTACGTTAAAGCCTAACTTATCGGCTAACATAATACGCTGTTTATGTGCACTCATGTCTGGTACGCCGAACGGTTTTCGTTGGAGCAGCCGTTTTTTCTGGCCTTCTTGGGTCCAGTCATTATCTAGGGGGAGCTCAACCCCGATGGTGAATCTGTTACTTAAATCTTTATGCATTATGAAGCCTGACTATTACTGTGAGTACTAGGAGGCAAGGTGCCTCCCTGATATTCAGGACACTATGAGATTTTTGTTGTGAGAAAAAGCGGCAAAAAGACAAAAGTGTTTTGCCACAAACAGCGGTGGTCTTTAAAGGAACTGGTGGTTCTCTACCTTGATTTCTTGCTTGATGAAGTCAATAAAAGAGCTGATCCGGCGTGAGGTACTGGCATTTTTGTAATACACCGCATGAACTGGCTGTTCGACATTATGCGTGTGTTCACTAAGCACGCCCACTAAGCGACCAGCTTGTCGGTCAGAGTAGGTCATAAAGTCAGACAGGCAAGCTATCCCCGCACCATGTAAGGCTAAACATCTTAGCGTCTCGCCATTATCAGATCTTAGGCTACTCATAATACGCAGAAGTTTGTTCTTATCATCCATGATCGGCCATTCCTTAAGATACTCCGGCTTGTTGAATCCAAGTAGCTTGTGATTGAGTAACTGATCTATTGAGGTTGGAGTACCATGTTGTCTTAAATACTCTGGACTCGCGACGATTCGAATCCGACTTTTACCAAGAAATATCGCGCGCATGGTTGAGTTTTGTAGCTCACCGATACGAAAAGCAATATCGGTTTTTGTTCCCAAAAGGCTAATATTTTCCTCATTGGAATTGAGATCGATTTCGACTTCTGGATACAAGCTCTGATATTTAGCAATGTGCGGCGTTAGTACGTGCAGTAAGAAGGGGGTAGCTGCGTTTATTCGTAGGAGGCCAGAAGGCTTATATTTCTGGCTTTTCAGTTGTGCTTCGGCATTCTCTACTGCTTCTACAATATGTCTGACTTTATCGAGGTATATCGTTCCTTCATTAGTAACATCTAACTTACGGGTTGTGCGATTTAACAAGGTCGTTTCGAGTTTGGCTTCTAGCCGAGATACCGATCGACTCACCGCCGAGACGGTCATCGATAACAGTTCAGCCGCAGAGCTGATTGAACCCGTATCGACCACGGCCATAAAGGTGCGCATTTCATCTAGAGTAGCTTTCATTGTTGAATATATTTCAAATTAGATTTGAGTATTGTTAACTTTACGGAAAGTTTCTTGCGGCGTAAAGTTTTGCTTCGAATCAACTATAAAATCGATAATTCAGGAGATTTAGATGAAAGTACCATCATTTGGCGTCGGCACGTTTCGTTTAGAGGGTGAAGTAGTTAAGGATTCAGTCCGTAATGCGTTAGAAGTGGGTTACCGCGTAATTGATACTGCACAGATTTACGGTAATGAGGCAGAAATCGGTGAAGTATTGACACAGTCCGGTATTGCACGTGATAAGCTATTCATTACGACCAAGATCTGGGTTGATAACATGAACACGGAACAACTCATTCCAAGTCTAAAAGAGAGCTTAGAAAAGCTAAATACAGATTATGTGGATTTGACCTTGATCCACTGGCCTGGCAATAACAATAACTTGAACGAATACATGGCTTCATTACTTGAAGCTAAATCGCAAGGGTTAACCCGTAATATTGGCGTATCCAACTTTAATATTGACTTGTTGCAACAAGCGATAGAAGTGGTCGGTAAAGAGAATATTGTTACTAACCAAATCGAGCTTAGCCCTTATTTGCAAAATCGTAAGTTGGTCAGCTTCATGCAGGAAAACGATATTCAGGTAACGTCTTACATGACCTTGGCATATGGGAAAGTACTTGGGGACCCAACTATTGCAGGTATTGCTGAGGACTATCAGGCCACGCCAGCTCAAGTCGCGCTTGCTTGGGCTTTGTCAAAAGGTTACGCGGTGATCCCGTCTTCAACTAAACGAGAGAATTTGGCAAGTAACCTGAAAGCACTTGAACTTAATCTGGGTGAAGAGACGATTGCAAAGATAGATGCGTTGGAAAGAAATGGCCGCGAAGTAAACCCTGAAGGGCTAGCGCCTGAGTGGGATGATTGAGTGAGTTTCACGGGAAATCATTGTCTAAATGACACCTCTGCAATCGCTGACTTCCTCAGCGTTTGACGGTAGTACAACACCATAGACGATAACGGCTCGCTTGTCTGACGATAGTGCGAGCTTTTATCTTTTTGGCCTATTAGTTTACTGTATTCTCCCGGCCTTCAATTTGGCCGGGAGACGTCATTTAGAGAACAGTTACCATTCGATTGTAGAGCCATCAAATACGCGGAAGCTTCCGGATTGCTCAAGTGTTAGCTGTTCTGCGACCGAAACAATACCAGCAACACTTTCCTCGGCAGAAAAGGTTGCGTCCTCACCGCCCATATCGGTTTTTACCCAGCCGGGATGAACTGCGACAGTTTTTACTCCTCGCGATTCGAGATTGCGTGCTGCTGATACTAGAACCTGATTAAGCGCTGCTTTAGATGCTCGATAACTGTACATGTTACCTGAACTGTTATCGCTTAAACTCGCAACTCGGGTTGAGATTCCCACGATGGTTTTGTGCTGACTTTTCGCAACGTTGTCTTGTAGTGCTTGAATTAGCAGGGCAGGTGCGACGGTATTTATGTTTAGTACTTCTAGCCATTTTTTCTGGGTCATTTCGCCAAGCGTTGCACACTCTTCGCCTAATACACCTGCATTCAGAATTAAATGATCGAGCGGACGATCCGCTAATCGAGTGGCTAACTGATCGATATCTTGTTGGTTAGTGACGTCTAGAGCCATCAGTTGAAGTTGATTAGATTGGGTTACTAGTTCATTGAGCTGCTTAGCATTTTCTGGTGAACGACAAGTTGCGATAACTTGCCAACCTTTTCCAAGGTAGTGGCGGACAAATTGCAAGCCTAAGCCACGGTTAGCGCCAGTGATTAATACAGTAGACATCGCTTCTCCTACGTTGTTGAGTTGAACAACGACCATATTAGAGGCGACGTATAAGCATGTAATCAAAACAGTATAAAAATGGCCTAGAATTCGACATTGTCAAATCTTAAAGTTTGAGAAAGATGCTGGCAAAGTGTTTTAGCCTAGTGACCGTCAGTTCGGAGGCAGCACCGCTGACACCTGCAACAGCAACGACCTTACCATCCAAGTAAAGGGGGATCGCTAAGCAATTGAGGTTTGGCTCTGCCTCTTCTAAATCGAGTGCGTAACCTGATAATACAACCTGATTAAGTTCAGTTTCTAACGTGGGGGATATTTGGCTTTCAAGGCGCAATGTTCGGCGAAGCTCATCATCAAAACTAAGAAAAACCTTGCCGATCGCAGATGTTGTGAGTCCTTCTCGTTTCCCTCTCGGGCTACGGATAGTAAGAGGGTTATCCTGCTCTATAGCATCGATATACAAGTACTCTTTAGCGCCACTTTGTACAGCGAGGTAAGCAGTGTTGTTAGTCATTTGGGCCATTTTTTTCAGCAATGGAACAAAATGTTGTCGGATAGCTTCGTTTTTTTGTTCAATCGGCTTAGACAGTTCATAGCATCTAAACCCTAGGCTGTAGCTATGGTTGTGTTTGGATACATATCCAAGAGAGTGTAGAGTCGCAAGTAACCCGTGAACAGTCGTCTTATTTAACTGGATCGCATTACTGATCGTCTGTAATGATAGGGGAGACTCACTCATCGAGAGCAACTCGAGGATTAGAAAACCTCGCTCTAGAGACTGAATGTTTTTTCTTGCCTTGGGCACAAAGACTCCTTGATGATGGTGTTGCATCTGAATGGCTTACTGATGCTTCCACCTATAACAAACCACTACGCTGGTGGTTTGGTTTTATTAGAGAATATACTCAGCACTTAAACTGATCGGCTCGTTGTATGCGTCCACAAGGGAGTTTTTTCCTTGCTTCTTAGCATTGTATAACGCTTGGTCTAATATCGAATAGAGCTCATCAAAGTTGGTGAGTGGCATTGAGGTTGATAGATAGGCCAGACTCGCAGATATATTCAATTGATGGTCATTAAGCGAATGTACACTCTTTTCTGAAATTGTTTTATGCAGACTTTGTATTCTAAAGGGAACGTCAATCTCATCGACGTTTTTCAATAGCAAGATAAACTCTTCTCCACCTAAACGACCCAAGTAATCTCCCTTATTAAGTTTAGCTTTAAGCGCTTTGCATACCTGTTGTAGTACTAAGTCGCCAGTCGGATGACCGTACTGATCATTAATCGCCTTAAAGTCATCTAGATCGATTAATGCTAGAACGTAGCGGAAGTCTCCTTCCGCTTTGGAGGTTTGGCTTTTAATCGTCTCTATAATTGCCGCTCTGTTTAATGCACACGTTAAGCTGTCTATTTTGGCTTTTAAGCGTGTTTGTCGCTGAACCATCAATGCCAGAGCGAGGAGAATCAATAAACAGAAAACAACAAAATTATAAGTGCGTTGTTGGTCTGTGAGTTTTTCAAACTGGTACTGACTTAGAAGAGTTTCGTTGTTCAACTGCGCGACTTGTAGATCATATTCATACTCTTTTTTAGAGAGTTCTAGTGCCTCTAACGCCTTGATATTACTCGCGTCTCGGTTCGTTAGTTCAATCGTCGAGTAGGCCTTGTGATGCTCCAGTGCCTTTTTGTAATCATTTTGAGCTTGGTATGCTTTTGAGAGGAGTAATTGGGCTTGCGCTTGCAATAAGGGCCTAGCGTTTTTTACCGCTAATCTTAACGCAATTGTACCGTGTTCAATCGATTTTTCGGGTGTATGGTTCTTTAAATATGCCAATCCAGCAGCCAAATGACCCTCTGTTTCAAGGTGCGTATTCTCATAAGTTTGGGCAATGTTTAATGCTCTTCCAATGTAATCTACCGCGGTATCCAATTGCCCAGAATCGGCCAAAGCAGCAGATAACCCTAAATAGGTCAACCCTTGCCCGTATGGATAATGAAGTTGTTCGAGAATCGTTAATGCATTTTTGTAGTGGCTGATGGACTTATCGAGTTCTTTGGATTTTCTGTACATCGCTCCTAGACTATGTTCGACTTGCGCAACTTCAAGAGGTGTCCCTTCATCTTGGCGAACCAGTAAGGCTTGAATGAGATATTGCTCTGATTGTTCAAATTGCCCCAGCTCTGCAAGTAAATTGCCGACGTCATTGTAAATCCCTGAAGGATCGCTTTGCGTCGACATGTTGGCCATCAACTGTCGATACAAACTTAAGGCTTTTTCATAGTCACCGCGGTAATTGTAGTTATTTGCTACCACGCGCAAAGCGAGATCAACAGGGAAGTTTTCTTGATGCTTATGATTTAAGTGGCTCTCTAAGGATGAGCAATAAAAGTTTGCTTTGTGATAACGACCTTGTTGATTCAGCGTATAACAAAGTTGATAGTTCATCAGAGCCTTGCCTTCGGAATCGGATATTTTCTTCATTGTCTGTCGCAAAGAAGAAAAGCTATCTACTGAGGCCTCGTAACTACCATGCTTACGTTCCTTTAAGGCAAGAATATATTCTGATTCTAATTGAGAAAAATGGTTGTCTAAGACTTGACTGCTGCCGTAGTAAGGCTGATTTATGTTTGACATATATTCATAAATCAATCCACTTACGTAGAGCTTTTCGCTGTCCGATTTCGCTGTATGGTAGCGATCTTGAAGCATGCTCAATGCCGACTCAGGGTTGCTTCGTAGTGTGGTTTGGTAGACAGAGTGCCACTGTGTGATATTTTGGTTTGGTTCAATATCTTGAGTGTCGCTTGCATATACTGGAGTGAGCAAAAGTGACGCAAGCAAGGGATAGAGCACGCGCATGTTTAAACGAGCCTTTAATTTAAGGTGCCTTTAAAGTTGAGTTATCATAGCGCTTTTAACGCATCAGCGTTGTGATTAAGTTGGGTGTACTAAGAAAAAGAGTAGTGAAACTATGCACTTGGTCGAGATATTGAAAGAAGAGGCATAAAAAGAAAGACCTCAACATAAAGTTGAGGTCAGAAATCTTTAATCAATGTAAAGCTTTGCTAGATCTTGAGGCTCCATTTCTTTGCCTTCTAACTGATCGTTCCAGTTAGTTCCAACAAGAACCCCATCTTCAGCAAGAGTCAAAAGCCAATCTTCAACAAAGATATCTAATGGGATTTCTAGTACAGTAAAATCTGCCCATTCTTCAACATTATGTGCTTCTGCATCTTCTTTAGAAGACCAGAAAGGCATGACTTCGCTGTTTTCGAATTCAGTTGAATCGCAAGATAGCCAACCTTCTTCATTGCGTAAACCCCAAACCAATTGGTTTTCTTTCGTTTCTGCAACAAAAAGGTCAAGGTTCGCTTGGATATCTGATGTAAGTTTGCTCATTTCAAAACTCTCGTTGTTATGACGTGGCTAGAGTAACACTAAAGTGCCGATTCCTAAAGCATAATACGGTTGTCGAAATGAGTAAAAATAAAGGAGCCGAAGCTCCTTTTCTGAGGTTAAGTATTCACTCGTTTTTGTTTGCTTTGTGCTTGCAGAGCAAACAAAAACAGGTACTTTACCTTTCTGGAAGAGTTGTGAATATTGTCCACTCTCTTTTTATCTCGCCTTTGTAACCAACGACTGATGCGGTTACTCGACGATTTAAAGCATGGCTGACTTCATCGGTCCCTTGCTGTGCTAAGTGAGTGTCACCAAAACCAACAATGCGGACTCTACTCGGTTCGATGTCGTAGCTTAGTAGGGCTTCACGGACATTGCGTGCTCGTCTTTCAGAAAGATCTTGGTTATGCTTTGAACCACCAACTTTACTAGCATAGCCGTGCAGCTCTATCGAAGTAGTAGGGTACTCTTTTAAAAAGTCGGAAAGCTCTCGGACTTGTCTTCTGAAGACTGGATTGATCTCATCAGAGTCGTTAGCAAAAAGTATCCGCACTTGCATGTTATCTGATGCTTTAATGTATTCTCCACAACCGTCGTTGTCGACCTCTGAGCCTTCAGGTGTACCTGGGCACATATCTCGAGCATTGATGACACCATCGTTATCGTCATCTTGCAAATCTGCTATTTGTTCTGCATTTGGTACAGGACGATACTCATATTCGTCTTCAGCAACAACGTGTTGAGTGGTGGCGAGCATACCCAATGCAAATAGAATCTTCACTGGTTTCATGATCAGTACTCCACCTTTTCATTCCATTCTGTAGGTACATCGACACGCAAGGCATTTAACAATTGGCCAGTCGCGTTCATAACGCGGTACTTGGCGTACTGCTCTGAGTATCGAGCATCCAAGTAGTTCTTTCTCGCTTCGAAAAGTTCGTTTTCAGTATTTAACAAGTCCAGCAGAGTGCGTTTTCCAATGCGATACTGCTTTTCGTAGGCGATGACAGTTTCAGAGGCCGAATCTACGTGATCCGCTAGGAACTCTTTTTGTTGAAGTGTTAAATCTAACGCACTCCAAGATAGACGAAGACCTTCTTCTACTTGGCGGTATGCACGTTCTCTTAGGTCTTTTGCTTTATTTAGTTGGTAGGCAAAGCTTTCAGCGTTGGCTACGTCACTACCACCGTTAAAGAGGTTGTAACGCATACGTAACATTGCTGTTGTCTCTTCGCTGCTTCCTTCGATACCGCTTGCATCATCACGCCATGTTTGAGCCGCTTCTACCGATATCGTTGGGTAGTAAGTTCCCTTAGATTGCTTGTATTGGAACTTTGCAGAGTCCACATCAGCTACCGAAATTTTGATGACTGGATGTGACTCGAATGCCAAGTCAATCGCTTCATCGATGGTGTAGGGAATAAAGTTTTGGTCCGCTCTTGGGAAAATCAATCCTTGTGGTGACTGTCCGACAAGGCGTGTAAAGGTGGTGTGGCTGTCATATAAGTTGTTCTGAGCTGCCACCAAGTTACCATGAGCCTTTGCTAAACGAGCCTCTACCTGGGTTAGGTCTGCTGTAGAACCGATACCTGAGTTAACTCGCTTTTTAATGTCTTCATAGATCTTCTTATGCACTTTCAAGTTATTCTCGGAAAGTGTCAGAATTTCATAAGCTTTTACTGAGTCTAAATAAACTTTCGCGACCTCTAGAGCGGTGTCTTGGGCATCAGCTAGAAGTTGATAACGGACCGATTCAGCATCAGCTGCTGTTCGATCCATATCATTAAGTGTCGCTGAGCCATCCCATATTAGCTGGGTTAGTGTCACGGTGGCTTCTTTTCTTGTCAGATCGGTTGAATCTCGCCCTGACTCTGCAGGTTTGATTCCTTCGTAACCGATACCGGCATCTAAGTCTACGGATGGGAGGTAAGCACCACCAGATGCTTCATTCACATACTGCTTGCTAACGAATTCATTGAACGCACTTTTGATGTCAGGATTGGTTTTTAATGTGTTTTCAACCGCTTGCTCTAGCGTTTGCCCAAAAGCATGACTAGCGGTGAACATACCAATACAAAAGGCGTTGGCACGAGTCCACTTCACTGTGATTCTCCTAGATAATGGTAAAAATTCTCGAGGTGATAGGGCTTATAAGTGGAATACTTATAAGGGCGTCAATAATTTAGCGCACAATAACATTAATATGCGATGAAGTAACCTGTTGATTCGCTGTTCATTTGTTTCAATTTTGATAAATCAACCTACTAAATCTGCCTGAAACTTGAATTAAGATCTCAAATTAAAGATGAAGGTAATAGCTAGGAACGTGTGTCCAGATTTTAATAAAATAAAACACTTATGCATCTGGATTCTTATTGATGTATGACACATAATTACTTTATTGAGCATCAAATTGCTGTTATTGCACTATATATTCGGGCAATATATAGCAAATTAGTATTGTTAGTCAAAAACTTGACAGCTATTTAGGGTTAAGGTTTATATGGATCGTACAGCATTAGTGCCACTCGGTAATCAAGTCGTCGTAATAGGTTTGGATGGGCAGCTGAGAGTCCTTGCAGAAGGACAGCAGCCTCTACCAGGTGAAGTGATAGTGGCAATGACAGATGCTGCGCCTCAAGACCTGAAAATTCAGCTTGCTCAAGAGCAAGGTTTAAAAGATATTTCAGACGATGTAGCACAGATTATTAGTGCTATTAAGCAAGGTCAAGACCCTTCTGCTATTGATGAAGAACTCGCACCTGCAGCGGGTGAAAATAGTGGCTCCAGTTTGCAAAATAGTGCCACGATTGTACGAGATGGTACTGAAGTGCTAGCCTCAACAAACTTTGAAACTATTGGCTTAGAATCCCTCGGCTTATCTGAAACTCAAGCGTTGACCTTAAATGACTTCTTCACAACAGGTATCGAGACAAGTGGGGATGGCTCAAGTAAGCCACTTACTAATTCTCCAGTGACATTAAGCGCTGTTGAGGAAGATAGCGATCCAATCACGATAACTACTGAAGAATTACTATCGAACGTCAATATTGATGATGCCGATACTCTTGTCATTACAAACGTCACTATTGAGAGTGGGAATGGCACCTTAATTGATAACAGCGATGGATCTTGGACTTACATTCCAGAGGCTGACGATGACACTGAAGTGTCATTCTCCTATGACATTATTGATAACGATGGCGGTGTTATTAATGGCACTGCTAACTTAGATATTACGCCTGTTAATGACGCGCCAATAGCAACTAATGATGCGATTCAAACTGACGAGGATTCCCAGGTTGTAATTGATGTGCTCGCTAACGACAGTGATATTGAAGGTGATGATTTAATCATTACCTCTGCTTCTGTACCAGAAGAGCAAGGTATCGTTGAGATTATCGATGGTAAGCTTGTTTTCACTCCGGCTGAAAATTTCAACGGTAATGCAACGATTAGCTACACCATCTCAGATGGTGAGTTAGAGGATGAAGCTCAAGTTTCGGTAACAGTAAACTCAGTTAACGATGCGCCTATTGCCTCTAATGATACAACAATTACAGAGGAAGATAGCTCAGTAACGATTGATGTCCTGCCAAACGACACCGATATTGATGGCGATACGCTGTCTATCCAATCAGCGTCTGTACCTGAAGCACAAGGTAAGGTTGAAATTGTTGACGGCAAGTTGGTGTTCACACCGGCTGAGAACTTCCATGGTGATGCTGAAATCACTTACACCGTCACCGATGGTGCGCTGACTGACCAAGCGACGGTCAACGTCACCGTGAATGCGGTGAACGACACGCCAGAGGTTGAAAGTAGCATTGCAGACCAAACCTTGGCAGAAGACTTTACGCCATACAGCATCGATCTGAATACGGCCTTCAGCGATGTGGACA
>NZ_JAWOQN010000529.1:0-686 GCF_033337395.1 Vibrio sp. YT-19(2023)
TTGACTTGATTGAAGATCAGTTTGATGTCGCATTTCGTATGGGGGAATTGGATGATGCAGGGTTTGTCGCGCGCAAGCTGATGACGGTTGACATGGTGACGATCGCAAGCCCGAGCTATGTGCAGCAATATGGCATGCCAATACACCCAAAAGAGCTGGCCGAACATCGAACTCTCACTGGTTCGGTTACGCGTTGGAGCTATCGTAAAGCAGAGAACCCAAATGACCACGCCGATGTGGTCGTAAAAGGCAACTTGCGCTGTAAAAATGGACGAGCGTTAGTAATGGGCGCGCTGCACGGCAACGGCATTATTCGTGTTCCACTGAGTTACTGTGCAGAAGAAGTGGAGCTAGGCCAACTGATAAAAGTGATGCCAGATTGGGAAATTCCGTCGGTGCCCTTTTCCGCCATATTCCATCGAGATCGCTATCAACCGAAACGACTACGAACTTTTATCGATTTCATCAAACAGAAGTTTGAAGGCTCCTAATCTTACAGCTCAGCTCTCGCTAGATGGGATTCTCCAACTTGCCATAAATGTAGGCCAATTCTGCGACGGTTTTGGCTGAGAACTTTTTCAGTAAGCTGGCTCGATGAACTTCCACCGTTCTCATTGCAATGCACAGCTCATCCGCAATTCGAATATTGCGCTTACCAGCAATGATCAAACGTAAGATATCTTTTT
>NZ_JAWOQN010000530.1:0-685 GCF_033337395.1 Vibrio sp. YT-19(2023)
ACTGATTCAACAGTCTTTGTCTGGTGTCCACCATTCTATTGGTACAATTCGAGATATGGGAATTCAAACCGCATCAGCGGCAGAAGAACAAAGTGCGGTGGCGGAAGACATCAACCAGAACTTGGTGGCGATTCAACAGATCGTCAACAACATCAATGACACCTTGCAACACGCAGAAACGATCAGCACTCAGTTGTCACAATCCGGCACGGAAATTCACGATCTGGTCGGCAACTTTAAACTCTGATGAACCATTAAATTGCACATAAAATCAGTGTGGAACGAAGAAAGCGAAAGTCACCCTCGACTTTCGCTTTCTGTTTTGTGGAATAGGGATTCTTATCTTCAAAGAGAGTTCCGATGATACTCAAAGCTTTGCCAAATGAGTCGATGCCACGAGAGAAACTTCTGCAACGTGGGCCGCAGGCGTTAACCGATGCCGAATTACTGGCGATATTCCTCCGTACGGGCACGCAAGGCATGAACGTGATTGAGTTGGCCGATTTCCTTATTCAAGATTTTGGTTCGCTTAGGCAGTTGTTCTCCGCTTCAGAACAGGAGTTTTGTCAGCATAAAGGGTTAGGGCAGGCCAAATATGTGCAATTGCAAGCGGTGTTAGAAATGACTCAGCGATATTTCGCGGAAAACCTCAAGCGTGGCGACGCCTTAACCAGCCCTGAACAAA
>NZ_JAWOQN010000531.1:0-685 GCF_033337395.1 Vibrio sp. YT-19(2023)
ACCGAGCAGAACCACGACTGCAATAATGATGATCAGTAGCTTGCTTTTACCTTTTGGTGCATCGGCACCTTGTAGCTGTTCTTCTGCCATTGTTTTCTCTAATTATTTGTTCTTGTTCAAGATGGTTGAGGTTACGACATTAGGCGTAAAAACTAATTCCATCACGCTTTGAAACCACATTCAAATCAAGATTCACGTCAGCATCAAAGTTTTCATCTGACTGGCCAGAAAAACCGCGTCCAGACGTGCCTTGGCCATGTTGTTCAGCCGCTGCGTAGCCACTTTGCTGTTGTCCACTGCTTTGCTGCTGAACCGAGGAATCCGCCAGTTGCATCCCTTGTTGAGCCAACATTTCACGTAGACGAGGCAACGTTTGTTCAATAATGTCACGCGCTTGTGGGTTGGTAACCGTAAAATGCACGTTGGCCAAATCGTTGTTCATCGTCATGCGAATTTGCATACGGCCAAGCTCTGGTGGGTCAAGTCGGATGTCGAGGTTCTTCAAGTTCTTCGACATCATCATTTGTACTTTTTCCGCCACTTGCTCATTAGCGAGTTCTTTTGTTAATTGCAGAGGCAGTTGTGCTTGCTGAGCGGCTTCCGCTCGGGTTTGCTGTTGGGCTGTTACACCTTGTTGACCTGCTGCCGCTTGCAGCTGTCCTGCTAATCCGTATTGCGACTCTGG
>NZ_JAWOQN010000532.1:0-684 GCF_033337395.1 Vibrio sp. YT-19(2023)
TTCAGCATCGACATTATCCCCCTGCGATGGCTTGAAACAGAGAGATGCTATCTCCCTCAGAAAGTACCGTACTCGCCCATTCGCTACGCGGCACCACTTGATTATTAATGGCAAAAACACAGCCCATCTCAGGCAGAGAAAACTGGGTAATGATTTGCTGTAGGTTGGCTTTACACTCGACCAGCTGAGCTTGGTCGTTAATAGAGATAGTTATCACGTTACCTCTCTCCTTTAACAAAGGAACGCACAAACGAACTTGCTGCGAATTGATTTGAAACTGTCATGGCGGTCATCTCTTAACTGCTCACTGGTGCAAGATTATTGTCACCACAAACCTGACATTGCTTGTCTTTGGTTATAGACATGGTCTGCCAGTTCATCCGCAGCCCGTCAAAGAGGTGTAACTGACCACACGCAACATGAAAGCGATCTATCGCCAACTTTTGAATAGCAGCGAGAGCTTGGTAGTTCCCCAGAGTGCCCACCACAGGGCCGACAATGCCGGTTTCGCTGCACTTCATTGTTTGCTGCAATTCATCAAATGGATACAAGCATCGATAGCAGCCTGAATTTGATGGTTTGTCTGAGTAGTCAAAAACAGCAAACTGCCCTTGCCAACCAATCGCTGCCGCCGATATCAGAGGTGTATTTTGCTCATAACAAACTTGATTGATCAGCTGCCTC
>NZ_JAWOQN010000533.1:0-684 GCF_033337395.1 Vibrio sp. YT-19(2023)
TAAAGTAAGTCCATTAACTCAAAAGAAAATCCGTCACTTTAAAGAAATTAAACGTGGTTATTGGTCGTTTGTGATCTTATCTATCATGTTGATTCTTTCACTATTTGCCGAGCTGTTAATCAACAGTAAAGCGTTGATCGTGAAGTACGATGGTAGTTATTACTTTCCGGTTGTCAGTGACGTTCGTTTAGGTAGCGAGTTTGGCCAAGAGTCTTCAAGTGAAGCTGAGTACCGGGTTCCCCAACAAGTCTTGGAGGAAGAGGTGGGGGGCAACTTTGTGATTCTACCTATCGTTCCTTGGAACCCATACGAGCAAGACTTCAGTGGCGATTTCCCTCCGACCGCGCCAAGCGCCGAGAATAAACACTATCTAGGTACTGACGTTATTGGTCGCGATATTTTAGCGCGCTTGGTGTATGGCTTCCGTACTGCGATGGGGTTTGCGTTGTTAACGATGGCGGTGTCCTACGCTATTGGTACCGCTGTAGGCTGTGCCATGGGCTTCTGGGGAGGCAAGTTCGACCTATTTGTCCAACGTTTGATTGAGGTTTGGTCAATGGTGCCATTCCTGTACGTCATTATGATTTTGGTGTCCATCGTTCAACCGACTTTCACGCTCTTTGTCGCCATCAACGTGTTGTTTGGATGGATGGGGATGACATGGTACATGCGTACCATGACTTA
>NZ_JAWOQN010000534.1:0-684 GCF_033337395.1 Vibrio sp. YT-19(2023)
AACAATTATTGTTGAGAAACCCACTTCATGAATAGCTGACGTTCTTCGTCAGTCATTTCTAGATAAGCAATTTTTGCTTTTGTCAGTGGCGAATTCACTCTGTGAGTCTCTTTAGCTGTACCAGTTGCCTGAAGCTCAGATAACTCGACTCGCTTACCATTAGAAAAATAGACGCCGTTAAGTTCGTTGTACTCTGCCAATTGCTCATCAAGGTTTGAATATGGGAAAGCACCTTTTTTACCTGGCATCTTATATTGCGAGTAATCAATAGACTTATCATTGATGCTTACTTTCCAGTCCATTGTATCTTGTTCAAACAGCTTGTCTGCCTGACGCTTATCTCTAAAAGATGGCGCATCAATATAAAGCTCACCCGCGCCAGAACTAAAACCAAGAATGTATGGTGCAGAGTAAACTTGAGTGCGCTTGTCACCACGCCCGATAGCTTTGTTTACCTTAATAACCACTTGGTTTGAGCCATCGATGAGAGTATACGGAGTACTCAATTCATCCGTACTAACGCCATTTACAAACAGAACTTGAACACCTTGTGCGGTACTTACAGTTACTGATACATCAGTTTTATGTGTTGTGTCTGCGTTCGCTGTTGTACCAAACAGACCAAGAAAAAACGCTACAATCCAAGTTTTTAGTCTCATATCCTAATAACCTTAAAAATCGATT
>NZ_JAWOQN010000535.1:0-683 GCF_033337395.1 Vibrio sp. YT-19(2023)
TGCAGTGATCACTACAATCAACACGACTTGAGTTGTGTCGGTCATTGGCACTCCAAACAAGAAGTTCAAACCTGTTGCTGCTTGTGAAGCGCCATAGCCGAGCGATGTCGCCAGACCAAATACCGTCGCAACAACTGCAAGAATGTCGATAATGTGCCCTACCCAGCCCCAAACTCGTTCGCCAAACAGCGGGTAGAAGATGGAACGCATGGTCAGTGGTAACCCTTTGTTGAACGAAAAAATCGCTAAGCCAAGGGCCAACAATGCATAAATCGACCAAGGGTGAAGTGCCCAGTGGTAAATGGTCGCAGCCATACCAAGTGCAGATGCAGCATCTGTATCACCAACCGCACCACCAAGTGGTGCCCAGTCGGTGCGCACACCATTTTCAATGTTCACGCCGCCAAGTGCAGAGCTGAAGTGCGACATTGGCTCAGACACACCAAAAAACACTAATCCGATGCCCATACCGGCTGCGAACAACATCGCTAGCCAGCCTGCATAAGAGTAATCTGGTGTCGCTTCAGTACCACCAATTCGAACTCGGCCAAGCGGTGTCACAATCAAGACCAAGCAGACAATGACAAATACGTTGCCAGAAGCAAGAAAGAACCAGTCAAGATTGGATACTAGCCAAGCACGTAAGCCAGCGAAAAAGGGTTCAACTTGTTGGCGAAAAGTTA
>NZ_JAWOQN010000536.1:0-682 GCF_033337395.1 Vibrio sp. YT-19(2023)
ACACGCTGATCGAAAATGGCGTATTGAAAGGCTACATGCAAGACAAGTTGAACGCGCGCCTAATGGGGGTAAACCCAACGGGTAACGGTCGCCGCGAATCTTACGCGCACTTACCGATGCCACGCATGACTAATACCTACATGCTGCCAGGTGAACACACACCAGAAGAAATCATCTCGACCGTGAAGAAAGGCATCTACGCGCCTAACTTCGGTGGTGGTCAGGTGGACATCACCTCTGGTAAGTTCGTGTTCTCTGCATCAGAAGCGTATTTGATTGAGGATGGTAAAGTGACTCGTCCCGTCAAAGGGGCAACTCTAATCGGTTCAGGCATTGAAGCGATGCAGCAAGTGTCGATGGTCGGTAACGACTTAAGCATCGATAAAGGTGTTGGCGTTTGTGGTAAAGCAGGTCAAAGCGTGCCAGTAGGCGTTGGTCAGCCAACGTTGAAGCTTGATTCACTGACTGTTGGTGGCACCGAATAAATCACTTGAATCTTGATAAAAAGAGCGCTCATTGGAGCGCTCTTTTACTTTGTGCGTGAATCGATGTGGGTTAGAGGTTCTCTTCTGCAAACTCTGCCAAGCGGCTACGAACCACGCCGTTGAGGTGAATGTTCGCACTGCCTTCAAAGTTCTTGAAGCGTTCGACCATGTAGGTCAAACCTGACGTCACTGGGGTG
>NZ_JAWOQN010000537.1:0-682 GCF_033337395.1 Vibrio sp. YT-19(2023)
GCTCACCCGCTCGCGCCGCTTCAATCGCCGCATTCAGTGCAAGTAAGTTAGTCTGTTCTGCAATGCCGCGAATTACATCTAGTACAGAGGCAATATCGCTCACATCATTATCTAGCGTATTGATCACATGGCTTGCGCTTTCGATCTCTCCAGCCAAGTCACGAATCGAGCCGACCGTTTGCTCCAAAATCACATTGGTATTAGAAAGCTCATCATTCGCGGTTTGGCTTGCAACTGCTGCTTCATTTGCACTCTCGCTCACATTGCGGCTAGTCACTTGCATTTCATGCACTGCCGCAGCAACTGCTTCGCTATCGCGCTGTTGAGAAACTGTCGAATCAGCAATCGTCGCGGTGAGCGAGCTTAAGTTTGCCATCTCTTGACGAAGCGTGTTTGAGCTATCAATCACCTGTGACACGGTCGCTTGGATTTTAGAAACAAACTCGTTAAATGCCTTCGCCAGCTGACCAATTTCATCTTGCGTATTAATTTGGATTCGTTGGCTAAGATCACCATCACCCGAAGCGATTTGCGCCATTGCGTCTTTGATGTCGTTTAATGGTTTAAGTACTGTGCGTAGCAGCAGGAACACCATGCCAAGCGCCGCTAAGATCACAACGATGATACCCATTTCTAAAATCGATTCTGCTCGTGCAGTCGCCGCAGAAATGTCTGACTTCAA
>NZ_JAWOQN010000538.1:0-682 GCF_033337395.1 Vibrio sp. YT-19(2023)
TGATTTACTACATTTCGATTATAGGTTTTGGTGCGGGTATCAGTAAGTTGTTTCCTGCGTTTTCTTACCTGTTACTGCCAATATTCTTGTTGGTACTGCTCATTCCTGATTTGGCTATTACGACAAAGAGATGGCATGACCGCAACAAATCGATTTACTGGTTAGGCTTGAATATTCCTTTGGTGATTGGTCGCATCGCAACGCCGATGACAAGCCCAATGGCGCAAGAGCCTTCAACGCCACAGCTGTTCATTGCTTCGATTTCATTAATTTGTGGGCTTTGGATTTTGATTGAGTGTGGTTTTCTGAAAGGCACATCAGGCCCGAATAAATACGGTCCTGAGCCACAGTGATTTATGAGTGTGGGAGTCTGCCTAAGGTGTGACTCTCACATCAGTAGAAATCGTTTCTGTTGAAGGCGACTACGTTGTCTGTTTTAACCGACGTCGCTTTTCCTTGTAATGCTTCTCTGAACTTCGTGACTTGTTTTTGTAGTTCATTCATTAGCACGACGTTGGTGTGATTAGGGTTTTTACAGTTGCGAATCACACGATCAATATGGCTTTGCTGAGCCCATAAGCGTGGTTGCATCATTTCTGATGCGCTTTCTATCATTTCTTTTGCCATCTCGTGGCGAAATTGTTCAAAGCCTTCTGGATCGCTTTCGGCCATCTGAACCAGT
>NZ_JAWOQN010000053.1:0-17140 GCF_033337395.1 Vibrio sp. YT-19(2023)
TCGAAACGTACTCTCAACAGTTCGCTTAGGCATGGAAGTTTTGCGGCATTCTGGCTACACAATAACAAGGGAAGACTTACTCGTGGCTGCAACCCTACTAGCTCAAAATTTATTCACACATGGTTACGCTTTGGGGAAATTATGAGGGGATCTCTCAGTGCATTGCCTCCAATTCCCATAATTTATTACGCCGATAATAACTTGGTGTAACCTTAAAAATGTACTTAAATCGACGTGTAAAAGATTGTTGGGAATCAAATTGATATTTTAATGCGATCTCAAGGATAGTTTTTTTCGTCAACCTCAACTCAACAGCCGCTTTCGTCAAACGACGAGCACGAATATAGCTAGCCAGTGTGACCCCTGTTACTTTTTTGAACAGCCGCTGAAAATACCACTTGGTATAACCCGCTTTATTCGCCACATCATCAAGCAGTAAAGACTGATCTAAATTATGTTCAATCCATAATAGAACATCTTTGATAACCGTTGTATGAAACTGCTTATCATCATATCTTAATTGGATGTTATTAGCTTTATTTTGATAGCGAGAATGCTGTTCAATATACATAAAATAACCTAAATGTTCTTAAGATTGTCACGACCACATCATCATGATACCATAAACATACTGACGGTATGTTATTTTAAATCTATCATGGAAAATAAAAATCATCAACAAGAAAATTTTAAGAGTACCTATCAATCACTGGTTAACTCAGCACGAATATTGTTTGTTGAAAAAGGCTATCAAGCTGTTTCAATAGATGAGATCTCGGGAAAAGCGTTGGTGACCAAAGGTGCCTTTTATCATCACTTTAAAAATAAAAAACAATTACTCAGTGCCTGTTATAAGCAGCAATTAATTATGATTGATGCCTACATCACAACAAAAACTGATTTAACAAATGGTTGGTCTGCCTTAGAAAGTATATTTGAACATTATCTTGATTATATTATTGATAATAATAAAAACCTTATCCCTATCCAAGAAGTGATGCCTATCATTGGTTGGAATGAACTTGAAAAAATTAGCCTTGAATACATTACTGGTAAGGTAAACGCCATTGTCAGCAAATTGATCCAAGAGAACCAACTTAAAGCTTATGATGATGATGTGCTTAAAAACTTACTCAATGGCTGGTTTATGCATATCGCAATACATGCGAAAAACCTAAAAGAGCTTGCCGATAAAAAAGGCCAATTTATTGCTATTTACCGCGGCTTTTTATTGAGCTTGAAAGATAAATAAAATAGATAGGTTTTATTTGAAGCTAAATCTTCTTTATCGTAAAAAATGCCCTCTTGGGTTATCAAGAGGGTCATTATATTTCGCGGAATAACATCATTTGGTGACGAAATAACTAAGCACTTGTCTCCTGTTTACTCCCCTGAGCTTGAGGGGTTAACATGAAGGTCATCGATAGCAGGATAATAATACAGTAAAACGCTAAACCAATAATCCAAATCCAGCCATCCCAAATTGGTAGTGAATGATTATAAATAACAGCAAACAGTAATGGGCCAATAACACCGGTTGCATTGGTAAGGCTCACCAATAATCCCTGTAAAGCACCTTGCTGATGACTCTTTGTTTGGATAGACATCACTCCCTGTAATGCAGGTAAAGCGATCCCACCACCAGCCAATAAAATTAAAACAGGGAAAACTAACCAACCTTCAGATATAAACGCTAAAAAGGCAAATGCACTACTATCTGCAATAAATCCGAGCAGTACTGCCGTTTTTTCGCCCCATTTAGTGGCTATTCTTCCTGCCACAAAGGCTTGGAATACTGAGTGTAAAAGACCAAGACCCGCTAATGAAAAGCCAACCATCATGCTATTCCATCCAAAACGATTTTCGGTAAATAGCACCCACACCGTTGCGGGAATTTGGCCTATCAATTGCGCTGAAAAATAAATAATCAACAAAATGGGCATCGTTTTAAATAAAGTGATGTATACCGAATTCGATTGCGTCTCAACCCCTACTTCGGTATCTGTATTATCACGTGTATTTTTGGTTTCACGGAACCAAAACATAACCACAAGGAAAGTGACAATATTTAGCAACGCAGCGATAAAAAAGGGACTATGCGGTGAAATCTCTCCTGCAAAACCACCAATAATAGGCCCCGCTATTAAACCAAGCCCAAAACTTGCCCCTAACCAACCGAACCACTTCACGCGTTGAGAAGCTGAGGTGGTATCGGCAATGACCGATGCCGCGACAGCCCCAGTAGCTCCTGTGATCCCTGAAAGCAAACGGCCTAAATACAGCATCCAAAGCGCACTTGAAAAAGCCAGCAATAAGTAATCCAGCGATGCGCCTATTAATGACAACAACAGCACTGGGCGCCGACCAAATCGGTCAGACATTTTTCCAAGCCAAGGAGCAAAGATAACCTGCATTAACGCATAAAGTGCAAGCAATACGCCAAAGTGGTTAGCGATATCTTCCGAAGCAATAAATTCACGTAATAACGTTGGCAAGACTGGCATGATAAGGCCAATCCCCATGGCATCGAGTAACGTAATTACCAATGCGATCTTTGTCGAACTATTCATTTCACTTTTCTCTATCACTGATAGGGAGTGGTAAAATAACTCTATCAATGATAGAGTGTCAACAAAAATTAGGAATTAATGATGTCTAGATTAGATAAAAGTAAAGTGATTAACAGCGCATTAGAGCTGCTTAATGAGGTCGGAATCGAAGGTTTAACAACCCGTAAACTCGCCCAGAAGCTAGGTGTAGAGCAGCCTACATTGTATTGGCATGTAAAAAATAAGCGGGCTTTGCTCGACGCCTTAGCCATTGAGATGTTAGATAGGCACCATACTCACTTTTGCCCTTTAGAAGGGGAAAGCTGGCAAGATTTTTTACGTAATAACGCTAAAAGTTTTAGATGTGCTTTACTAAGTCATCGCGATGGAGCAAAAGTACATTTAGGTACACGGCCTACAGAAAAACAGTATGAAACTCTCGAAAATCAATTAGCCTTTTTATGCCAACAAGGTTTTTCACTAGAGAATGCATTATATGCACTCAGCGCTGTGGGGCATTTTACTTTAGGTTGCGTATTGGAAGATCAAGAGCATCAAGTCGCTAAAGAAGAAAGGGAAACACCTACTACTGATAGTATGCCGCCATTATTACGACAAGCTATCGAATTATTTGATCACCAAGGTGCAGAGCCAGCCTTCTTATTCGGCCTTGAATTGATCATATGCGGATTAGAAAAACAACTTAAATGTGAAAGTGGGTCTTAAAAGCAGCATAACCTTTTTCCGTGATGGTAACTTCACGGTAACCAAGATGTCGAGTTAACCACCCTTTAGATTCATAAAGCGAAAATAATGCGGCTCCAACGTACCCACCTAAATGGAAACGGCGTTCACTCCAATCTAAACACGCACAACAGATTTTACGTGAATGTTTGGAAGGAACGTCAATTCCCATTTCATGAAAATATTGAATACCACTTAATGTGATCATTGAACCATTTTCAGTGATCCATTGCTGTTGACAAAGGGAATCATAGATCTTAACGGCAACTTCGCCAGCTAAATGATCATAGCAAGTACGTGCTTTTCGTAAATGCACTGGCGTGGAAACTTTGGCATGTACGCCATGGTTTAAGGAGATCCCCATCATACTTTCCATCAATTCAGCAATATCTTTTCCTGCTAGCCGAAAATAACGATGCTTGCCTTGAGCTACTACTGTGATTAGCTGGCAATCTAATAATTTAGATAAATGACTGCTCGCCGTTGAAGCTGATATATTCGCCACAGAACTTAGCTCAGTGGCCGTCCAAGCTCGCCCATCCATCAAAGCACTGAGTATTTTAACTCGTGAAATGTCAGACATAGCCGCCCCTATCGCGGCTATTGAGGACTCAAAGGTAACCTCTTTTCGTATTAAATTAGCCATCGCAAGTTCACTTTATTGCCCAAGGGAGCGTAACAGATGCAGCCATACTATCATTGTCCGTTATTAATATCAGTTGGTTAGCATGGTCACTGTATTGCACTAAAATATTAATGTTATTCTCCGCCAATACTCGTGCTATTTCGCCAAGTTCCCCCGGTTTTTCCTGTTTTAACTTACGAATTAATGGTGTCCGGATCGCAAGTACTAACAGTCCAGCTTGCTCTAGCGCTATTTTAGCTTCCTTTCCTTGTTCAACAAGAAAATGAGCATGGCATTCATCACCAACCGTAAATATCCCTCCCCCTTCCAATCCAATACCTTTATTACCTAATGTTTTTCCTAGTAATGCTAATTGTCCTATTTGATTATCTAAAACAACGTGAACATCAAACATTATCCTTGTCCTTTTTAAATGAATATTCGCGAGTAATATGAGCAATACTAATTTTGTAAAAATCAAATATTGACTCTCGCCCTTCTTGTTGAGCTTTCGCATGTAAAACATGATTTTTCCATTGCAGAACTGCGTATTCGTTTTCCCACCAAGATAGCGATAACATTTTTCCTTCTGTAGCTAGACTTTGAAAACGTTCAATTGAAATAAAACCAGCTACATGACTTAATAGTGGTCTTAACTCCTCAGCTAAAGTCAAATAGCGAGTTTGTTGGTCGGGTTGTATTTGCACCTCAAATATTACAGCAATCATATTTTTCTCCGTTATTAATCAACAAACAGAGTAATCCACCCGAAAATTAACACTTCGATAAGCAACGAAATATAGAAAGGTCATGCTGCTGTTTTATGTTGTATATCACACTTCTTTAAATTGCTCGGCCTGCGCTTATCATGTTCTCCTTCTCTTATAATTTTGTTTATTATTTATACTTTTTTATTTTTTGCTATCACCGAAAATAGTGCGGATCCCGCATGGTATTTAGGTTTACCCATCATTAAATACCATTGTTGTTATTTTAATCTTTTTAATATTTCATGATTAAGATCACACTAAAATTATGACCCTATTAACTAAAAGTTATGGATACCCTAATAAAACTCATTGTTAAAGATTAGTTAACCAAAGTAACTTCATTTTTCACTATTGTTAAATTGTTATAGTGAAAATTCTGGTAAACTAATAGAGGTAAAAAAATGATCCTAGATGCCAGTTATACATTATTAGTCGCATGTATCGCGCTACTCATAGGAATGTTTGTCGTAAAATTTACCCCGTTCCTACAAAAAAACCACATACCAGAAGCCGTCGTTGGTGGCTTTATTGTTGCAATTGTTCTGTTAATTATTGATAAAACATCAGGTTATTCGTTTACTTTTGATGCTTCATTGCAAAGTTTATTAATGCTCACATTCTTTTCCTCTATCGGGCTAAGTTCTGACTTTTCTCGACTGATTAAAGGAGGAAAGCCGTTAGTTCTATTAACTATTGCAGTAACGATCCTAATCGCCATTCAAAATACTGTCGGCATGAGTATGGCTGTCATGATGAATGAAAGTCCATTTATTGGCTTAATTGCAGGTTCAATTACTCTAACAGGTGGTCATGGTAATGCCGGAGCATGGGGCCCTATTCTCGCTGATAAATATGGTGTAACAGGCGCCGTTGAATTAGCGATGGCTTGTGCAACACTTGGATTAGTGTTGGGTGGTTTAGTTGGCGGCCCTGTTGCCCGTCATCTTTTGAAAAAGGTCTCTATTCCTAAAACAACCGAGCAAGAGCGCGACACTATCGTTGAAGCTTTTGAGCAACCAAGCGTCAAAAGAAAAATCAATGCAAATAACGTTATTGAAACCATTTCAATGCTGATTATCTGTATTGTTGTTGGTGGCTATATCAGTGCATTGTTTAAAGATACTTTTCTGCAACTGCCTACTTTTGTCTGGTGTTTATTTGTCGGTATTATTATCCGTAATACACTGACTCATGTATTTAAACACGAAGTGTTTGAGCCGACCGTCGATGTATTAGGTAGCGTTGCTTTATCGCTTTTCTTGGCAATGGCGTTAATGTCATTAAAATTTGGTCAATTGGCAAGCATGGCAGGGCCAGTATTAATTATCATTGCTGTACAAACTGTTGTCATGGTGCTATTTGCCTGCTTTATCACCTTCAAAATGATGGGCAAAGATTATGATGCTGTCGTGATCAGCGCGGGTCACTGTGGCTTTGGTATGGGAGCAACACCAACAGCAATTGCGAATATGCAAACAGTCACAAAAGCATTTGGACCATCACATAAAGCTTTCCTTGTCGTTCCTATGGTCGGTGCCTTTATTGTTGATATTTCAAACAGTATCTTAATTAAAATATTTATTGAAATTGGTACATACTTTACCTAATAGCTACACACTACTCGGCGTACTTCTCCTAACAATTTATTATAGGGCAGTATGCCGAGCCGCTTTCTTACCCCGTATATTCCCCTAGTCAATCTATTTAGCTTGCACGTTTACGAATTAATTCTCGTGACAACTATACCCAATCAACTTGAAGATGCGGGCTTGAGCACTTGAAAATTATCATTTATTCGAGACGTCAAAGAGTCTGCGATCTTAGGTAGAGTCACAATGCAAAAATTCTCGATGGCTTCTCTGAATTCCCGTTTAGTTTTGAAATAAACGTTGTTCCTTGAATATTCGTTCATCACTTTCCAAAGCCGCTCGATTGGATTTAGATTCGGACTATAAGGTGGAAGATAATGAAGCTCAATATTCAAGACAAAAGCAGCATCTCTGACTAGTTCACTACGATGGTACCCCGCACCATCTAAGATGATATGGAGCTTGTGTTCTAATGGATAACGCTCTCTAATTTGGCAGAAAAAGCGAACAATGCTTTCACTGTTTATGGTCTCGTAATCATGAATAATAGTCCCGCCAATGTCGTTAAGATTTAAAGCACCAATGAGATTGAGGCGACTTCGACTTCCCGTTGTTTCAACAGACTTGTCATGCCCTGTTCGTATCCAACCATGCGATACTTTAGTTGCTTGAGTCGGATGGACTGCATCAATAAATAGGATCGACTCATCCTTACTACAGCTGGCTTTGAGCGCTTCATAAGCCTCAATAAAAGCTTTCTGTTTGGTTTCATCAAACTTATGAGGTACGCCTTTGGGCATCTTGTAGCTGAAACCATTTTGGTGAAGCCACTTGTTCATTCCTGCAACACTATATTGCACACGGTAAGCAGTAAAAACATACGCAACAATCTCACGCGTATGATGATAGGTGCGCGAGGTTAGGTGTGAAATCAAGCTTTGGGTTTGCTGCTGAGATAGGTAGCTTTTTGAACCACCATTTTCAGGCTTGAGCTTGTTCGCTAGTGAGTAATCTTTGAGATGCTGTCTAACCGTTGTTTCATGGATAAGCAGTGCATCGGCAATTTCTTCAGGACTCCACCCGTTACTGGCATGAATAACAGCTTTGATGCGATCGCGCACTCGCCCATCACGAGTCGTATCGTGTTGGTTAATCAGCGTGATTTTTTGTTCATTGGATAGTGTTATTTTCATGTCACCTAGCATGATCCTCATTTTGGCTAAAATCAAGCACCTTCAATGATCACGGGTATATTCAAACGGGATTTGATCATTGAATGGGATGCCGGGACTTTAAAGGTCGTGTTTGCAAGATTAGATTCCACATCTAAACCTTACTCGTCAGGCCGGGAAGCATCAGGATTACTTCATCTTGTCGGTATTCTGGCGGCCTTGTATGACGATGAAGTAGGCGCCTTATTAATTGATGAACCTGAAGTTTCGCTCCACCCACAGTTACAGTCATTTTTATTAAATGAAATTACTACTGCAGCGGGCCACCCTTCTGAAGGTGGATATAAAAAATAGTGATTATGGCTACGCATTCGACAGAAATGCTCCGAATCACCAAGCCTAGTGACTTGACATCACTAATATTCTGTCATGATTTAGATAAACCTCCTGTCCAGCTCAATCCCAGCAATGAACAATTGAAAAATAGAAAGCTCCAAGCTTTGATTGCCCGGCTTGGACAAGAGCATAAGCTATCATTGTTTTGCCGAAGGCCACTATTAGTAGAAGGGCCAAGTGATGTAATGATCGCGTCGTTCATATCCAACAAACTTGAGCTTCATCTTGAAGCTGCAGGCTCTCAATTGCTTCCGGTAATTGGCAAAGGTCAAATGCCAGTTGTAGCAAAGTTCATGAGGCTAATTGGGAAAAATCCAGTAGTTCTCGCAGACGCTGACGCATTTACAGATGACATGGACCTAGTTCAATGCTTTTTAGCTAGTTCCCCTGCTGCAGATGCAAGTGCTTCAAAACTTGGAGCGCCATCAGCTATAAAACTCGCTTCTTCAACATATAGCGATTTTTGTTCATTCGTAGGTCCTAATTGGGGAGATATATCTAAACTGGCTGAAAGGCACCCTTACTACGTTAACGCCGAAGAGTCAGTTGATGAAAAAGTAAAGAGAAGATCTGCTTTTTGTACGCTAATGAGTTTGGATGGCTCTGATTTGAAAGGTTTAACCAATGGCGATAAATGGTCTTCCTTGAAAGACCGGTTAGAAGTTGTATTACGATTACTAGAAGAATCTGGGTGTTTTATTTTAAGGAAGGGGGCGATTGAATCATATTATCAAGCTTCTGATATTTATACGTCAGAAGGAAAGCCTACTGCTGCCGTCGATGAAATTGAGTTCTTAGATCAGATTCCAATCGCAGAAATTAGAGAAAAATTGGGTGATTTAGTTCGCTGTATTGAATACGCATCTGACGGAAAATGGATTGATGAGGCTGAATCACTAAGGGATATACTTCTGTCCATTGCAGCACCAGCTGCTGCCAGATTAAGCGCAAATGAAAAGACAACTACCCAAGATATCAATATATTAGCTAAAACTATTCTTGGGGAGCGCGCCAATATATTTAAATGTTCTGTTGGTGGTGGAAAATTGACGATAGACATAGAAAGTAAGATTCTGAATGTTAAAGGTTTTCCAGTAACAATAGATAAAAATGATGATGTAGTTAAAATCATTGAACTTGTCTTGCAAAGTAATGCATAACAAACGCTTCAAGAGGGACAGCCAACGCGCGGTATTTTTACTATGCGTTGGTTTTTGTGATTATGGTGTTGTGCGGAAGCTTAGTAGTAGCGTTGTCTGCCCCTTAAGCGGGCGTTATGTGCTTTCTCTAAAACTCACCAAGTTCACCAAAACTTTTTTCTAGCTGGCCGCATCGCTTATTTTGAATTAGCACCCTTTAAAATGCCATTTTGATGCCTTATCTTGGCTAAAACGGGGTGTTTTAAGTGTCTGTTTTTATTGGTTTTGTTTTTGTTGAGAACTTTCAGGTAAATGGTAGTCTTCAAATCAAATGTTTTTTGGAGCTACAGCATGGAAAAATCAAAGCAATTATATAATCAAGTGAACTTCTCACATCAGGACTTGCAAGAACATATCTTTAGCAATTGTACTTTTATACATTGTAATTTTAAGCGCTCAAACCTTCGAGATACACAGTTCATTAACTGTACTTTCATAGAGCAGGGGGCACTGGAAGGGTGCGATTTTTCTTATGCTGATCTTCGAGATGCTTCATTTAAAGATTGTCAGCTTTCAATGTCCCATTTTAAGGGGGCAAATTGCTTTGGTATTGAACTGAGAGATTGTGATCTTAAAGGGGCAAATTTTAGCCAAGTTAGTTTTGTAAATCAGGTTTCGAATAAAATGTACTTTTGCTCTGCATACATAACAGGTTGTAACTTATCCTATGCCAATTTTGAGCAGCAGCTTATTGAAAAATGTGACCTGTTCGAAAATAGATGGATTGGTGCAAATCTTCGAGGCGCTTCATTTAAAGAATCAGATTTAAGTCGTGGCGTTTTTTCAGAAGACTGCTGGGAACAGTTTAGAGTACAAGGCTGTGATTTAAGTCATTCAGAGCTTTATGGTTTAGATCCTCGAAAGATTGATCTTACAGGTGTAAAAATATGCTCGTGGCAACAGGAGCAGTTACTGGAGCAATTAGGGGTAATCATTGTTCCTGACTAAGCGCAAGATTCGGCTACGCACATAACAAAGCGTTTAAGACAGATTCGCAACGCTGGGCATTTTCGGTTTGCTTTGAATTTAGTGTTTACGGCACAATGGTTTAGGTTGGGTGGCATGTTGCTCACTACTTAACGCGGCGTTATGTAACTAGGAGGAAATATGAACATCAGTGAAATGGATAGCTGCGATGTTACAGGCTTTGTTATCCGTACAAATAATGCGGATGAGGTATCACCATCTACTGCAAAAATCGGAGAACTTTGGGCTAGGTTTTACGCAAATGCGGCTCCAAAGCTAAATGAAAAATCAAAAGTTTTTGGTTTGTACACAAACTACGAGTCTGATTTTACAGGGGCTTTTGACGTTATCGCTTGCTCGGATACATTATCACCAGAAATATTACCAGACTCAGTACAAGTTACTGTTGCTTCAGGTAAGTACGTGACTTTTTCTGCGACCGGTGAAATGCCACAAGTAGTTATCGAACTTTGGGGTGATGTGTGGCGCTACTTCGGATCTGGAAGCAGTCCTTACAAACGAGCTTACACAACAGACTTTGAATATTATAAAAGTGCAAGTGAAGTCGAAATCTCTATCGCTATTAAATAGTTACATAACAAACGCCTCAAGAGGGACTGTCAACGCGCGGCGTTTCCAGTCCCATTGAGCCGCGGTGGTTTCGGCTGTTGTGGTTGAGTTTAGTGGTAGTGCGTTGCCAGCCCCTTAGGCGGGCGTTATATTTCTCTTAAATTCAACGTGCTACAAATTTAAAAGTTAAGTGGTAATGTGGGATCTTGCTGGTTGATGATTTCTTGTGATAGATAGCTGTTGGTTTGATCAAGTATATCAATTCCTAACGAACATTATCGTTTTGGCTCATTTGGCTGCTATTTTGATTTGGTTTACATTAATGGTTTGTTTCTCTGAGATTTATCATCAGAATCAATGCGTAATCTTGAGTCGATTTAAGAATAAACGGTTTTTCTGTATAAAAAGCTAGCTCATTTTACATTAAGTGTTTGATTTTGTTTGCTATTTTACAAAGGTTGCTTGGTGTTTCAGTAGCTGTCTGGAACTGAAATATAACAAACAATTCAAGCAGACCCTCAACGCGTGGCACTTTTGTTTTGCGTTGAGTTTGGTGATTACGGTGTTTTGCGGAAAGTTGGTAGTAGCGTTTCGGGCTACTTAATTGGGCGTTATGCTTAATCTCACAAAATCAATCGGTTGTGGTCTTTTCTCTGTTCCTTCAGCCATTCGATCTTGTTTGTCGGCAAATGATTAAAAGCTGTCGCTGTTTGAAATGAATTGACGCTGTAAATTTCGAGTGATTGCCTCATTTTAGTTTTGAGCCGGTTCGTGTTAAGTTTCTTTTTCTCAAAGTCGCTTTGAGTGATTTGGTTCCTTGGCTTATCGGCCAAAAGCGTATCGGCAATTTGATATTGTTTTTCGCTGCCTAATGAAAAGGCAATTTCGTTGGCGCTGCTGGTTCAGCGTAGTTGCCTCATTCGAGTTTCATGCCAGTTTGCTGTGAGTTTGGTCGGTCAGAGTTTTGTTGAAAGGGCATTTTGTTCTTTTGATCGTAGTAAATTTAACGTGGTTTTTATTCGAATCATGGTTTCGATCAGGTTAACGAGTTTTGGTGCTTGGGTTTGTGTAAAAGTCTGAGTTATTCTAATGGTTACTTAAACCTAAGTGTTTGAAGTTTAAGCATAACAAACGGTTCAAGAGGGACAGCCAACGCGCGGCATTTTTATTATGCGTTGATTTTTGTGGTTACGATGTTATGCGGAAGCTTGGTAGTGGCGTTGTCTGCCCCTTAACCGGGCGTTATGCGCCAAAAATTGGATCCACATCCATGCTTTTGTGGAGGATACGGATAATTTCAATATTTTGACTGCCGATCTGACGATAAAATATTACGTGGCTTCCTTGTGGAAACTTTCTGTAGCCATCGCGAATTTCGTCACAGGCTTTACCAATGTCAGGATTTTCGGCTAACAGCCAAAATGAGTCATCAAACTGTTTTAGATAAATATTTCGCTGTTCGCTACCCCAACGTCGAGAGGTAAACAAGGCTATATCTCTTAAATCAGATTTCGCCTTGTTAGTTAACTGAAATGGACTCATTTTCTCTCTTCGCTATCTAACTCATTGATAAACGAATCAAGGTCATAACCCGCAACTCCACTTTCTTCGCCCTCAACAAGCAACTGGCGTAAAGTGTTCATTTTAGTTTCTTGGGTTTCAAGTAAACGTAAAGCAGAACGAATGACTTCACTTGCAGAGCCATAGCGACCGCTTTGGATTTGATTAGCAATAAAACCGTCAAAATGGTCACCCAAAGTAATACTAGTGTTCTTAGCCATAAGTTAGTCCTCAGTACCAATAGATACCTAATTATGGTATTAGTTGGGCTTGGATGCAAGGCGCATAACAAAGCGTTTAAGCCGGATTCACAACGCATGGCATTTTTGGTCTGGCTTAGCTTTAGTGTTTACGGCACAATGTTTTAGGTTGGGTGGTCTGCGTTGCTCACCACTTAACGCGGCGTTATGTAACCGTAGAGAAAAAGACCGCAATATATTGAAAGTTAAAGTGTTTTTATGCTTTTGTATTTTTAAGTTAGCTTATACTTTACATGTTTATAATTTTAACTAATTGTTTTAATTGGTTATTTATAAAGTTTGTAAAGTCAGTCTTATTCATATTGGCTTAGTTTTCGTCTCCTTGTTCTTCGAGTTTTTAGCTGGTTCTAAATGGTTCAGTGGGTTTGCGATAAGCTTGGTGGCAGTCATTTTTTCTTTGAACTAGGGCTCGCAGTTTCGTCGTTGCCACGCGAATTCTACTGGGTTACTGCTAACTTTTCATGTAAGTTAAACGGTATTTGGCAATATTGTTCTTTATAATGCTTTGAAATGGTTAGAAAAGTTACATAACAAAGCATTCAAGAGGGACAGTCAACGCGTGGCAGTTTTGGTTTGGTTGAGCATTTGAGGTTACGGTTGGTTAATTTGAGCGCAGTTGTTTGCGTTGCCTGCCCCTTAATGCGGCGTTATGTAACCGTAGAGAAAAAGATCACAATGTATTGAAATTTAAAGTGTTTTTATCCTTTTGCATTTTAAGGTGAGCTTCTGCTTTTCATGTTTGATACTTTTAACTGATTGTTTTAATTGGTTATTTATACGGTTTGTAAAGTTAGTCTTATTCATGTTGATTTGGTTTTCGTCTTCTTGTTCTTCGAGTCTTTATTCAGCGCTTACTGGTGAAGCGGGTTTGCGTTCAGCTTCTCTATAGTCATGATCCGCAGAATCAAGTTACTTTTGTAGTTGCCAGAGTTTTTTCTACTGGGTCAATGCTGACTTTTCATGTAAGTTAAATCGTGTTTGGCGATGCTGTTTTTGTTAATGCTTTGAAATAATTAGTAAAGTTACATAACAAAGCATTCAAGAGGGACAATCAACGCGTGGCATTTTTGGTTCGGGTTGGCATTTGAGGTTACGGCAGGTTAGTTTGAACGCAGTTGTTAGCGTTGCTTACCCCTTAATGCGGCGTTATGTAACCGTAGAGAAAAAGATCGCAATATATTGAAAGTTAAAGTATTTTTATACTTTTGCATTTTTAAGTTAGCTTCTATTTTACATGTTTTATGATTTGAACTGATTGTTTTAATTGGTTATTTATAAAGTTTGTAAAGTCAGTCTTATTCATATTGGCTTAGTTTTCGTCTTCTTGTTCTTCGAGTCTTTACTCTGGGCTTTAATGGTAAAGTTGGTTTGCGTTCAGCTTGTCTATAGTCATGATCCGCAGAATCAAGTGGCTTTTGTTATTGTCAGAGTTTTTTCTACTGGGTCAATGCTGACTTTTCGTGTAAGTTAAATCGTGTTTGGCGATGCTGTTTTTTGTAATGTTTTGAAATTATTAGTAAAGTTACATAACAAAGCATTTAAGAGGGACAATCAACGCGTGGCATTTTTAGTTTGGATGAGCATTTGAGATTACGGCAGGTTAGTTTGAGTGCAGTTGTTTGCGTTGCTCGCAGTTTCGTCGTTGTCACGCAAATTCTACTGGGTTACTGCTAATTTTTCATGTAAGTTAAACGATATTTGGCAATGCTGTTCTTTGTAATGCTTTGAAATGGTTAGCAAAGTTACATAACAAAGCATTTAAGAGGGACAATCAACGCGTGGCAGTTTTGGTTTGGATGTACATTTGAGGCACGGAAACCGCATGAACATCATCGCCCTGTAAGGCTTTCGAGAACCTTACTTAAGTAGTTTTCATCCATTGCGCAGTTCATCCGTTTGCGTTTAATCCCACCTTTAAAGGTGGTTTCACTCTTTAATAGGTTCAAACACATCTGCCTGATCCTGGCTAAAGCCTCTGCTCGATCGTCTGCTCTTATACGAGAATTGTCCTCACAAAAGGCGGTATCAAGCGACCAATGCATCACTTCTACACCCCAATGAGAGCGCGTCGCTTCCAGTAATGTTTGAGCTTCTAAGTCTTTAGAGCTGATGTAGTATCGAATTTTCACATCTTGCTCTGTGGCGACCGCCGATTCTTGCCGAATTGAAGCAACAATACCCATGGATTTTAGCTCGGGCCATTCATGCTCAATATCACCTAAAACCGACAAATCACGGTTCACTAAAGCCACTCTCGTTTCCGTTCTTCCGTGACTTTTTTCTTGAGTACTGTAAGAACTGCCGTCAAAGTCTTGAAGCATCTCCATTCGAAAATAATCATCAAAAGCTTGCTCAAGCATTCCCTGATTCCCTTTAACGGCTAACAAATAATCCGCTTCTTTATCGAGAATCTTCTGCGCTATTTTCTTTTGGCATCCCATGGCATCAATAGTAATCAAGCAGCCTTTTACCTCTAGCAACTCAAGTAGCTTGGGGATCGCGGTAATCTCATTACTTTTACTATCAACCTTCTGTTGGCCGATACTCATTCCGTTCGCTGTAGCAAAAGCATTCACCATGTAGATCGTTCCTTTACCCTTCGAGCGGTCATAAGAGCCACGCAATGTTTTGCCGTCGATAGCGATGACTTCTCCATCTGTCAATGTATGGCACTCCTTCATCCAGGCGATAAAGCTTCTTTGTAACGCTGCCGGATTAATCATGCCCATCACACGAGACAGCGTATCTGCAGAAGGAATTCCCGCTTCAAAGTGACCATAGCGTTTGAGGAAATCTAAGCGAGCATTGCCAAAATCGATAATCCCATCCCAGCCATCATGGCCTGACAAAACTCCACAAATTGTCAGCAAAATAATATCTGATAATTTGTGTGCTATTTTGTTTTCCTGTCGATAATCTTTAATGATTTGAAAGTGCATAAATGGGTTAGTTAACTCGCTCATATTTAGGCTTCTATATTCTCTAGGAGCTATTACAAAACAACGAAAATGATCTACAAGACGATCTTTAATTTCATGTCGTTACATTCAATAGTTGGGGTGAGTGATAGGTTCAAAGCTAATTTTTAGCATCTCCGCAGCCCTTATATATCAACGATCTTCATGCGGTTTCCCTGACATTTGAGGTGACAGCTGGTTAGTTTGAGCACAGTGGTTTGCGTTGCTTGCCCCTTAATGCGGCGTTATGTAACCGTAGAGAAAAAGACCACAATGCATTGAAAATTAAAGTATTTTTATGATTTATTTATACCGAATCAACTTGAAGATGCTGGCTTGAGAACCTGAAAATTATCATTAATTCGAGATGTCAAAGAGCCTGCGATCTCTGGAAGAGTCACTGCAAAAAATTGGTCTATTGCCGCCTTGAAGTCCCGTTTTCTTTTGAAGTAAACGTTGTTCCTCGACTTCTCATTCATTACTTTCCATAGCCGCTCGATTGGGTTGAGGTTTGGACTGTAAGGTGGAAGATAATGCAGTTCAATATTCAGGACAAACGCCGCATCTTTGACTAAGTCACTGCGGTGATATCCCGCACCATCCAAGATGATATGAAGCTTATGAGCTAAGGGATAACTCTTTCTTAACTCACAGAAAAAGCGAACAATCGATTCACTGTTAATGCTCTCATAGTTGTGAACAATGGTTGCTCCAATATCCGACAAGTTCAGTGCGCCAATAATGTTCAATCGGCTACGATTACCCGTTGTTTCAATCACTTTATCCTGACCAGTTCGTATCCAGCCATGAGATATTTTTGTTGATAGTGTTGGGTGAACTGCGTCGATAAAGACTATCGATTCATCCTTGCCACAGCTTGCCTTTAACGCTTCATAAGCCTCTATAAATGCTTGCTGTTGTGCTTCATCAAACTTGTGTGGTACGCCTTTCGGTTGCTTGTAGCTAAAACCATTGTGGTGAAGCCATTTATTCATACCAGAAACCGTGTAATCCAGTCCAAATGTCTCTTTAACGTAAGTGACAATTTGATGCGTATGAGAATAGGTTTTCTCAGTCAAATGCTCGATTAGGTGCATGGTTTGAGTAGCAGAAAGCTTGCTTTGGCTTCCGCCATTTTTAGGCTTAAGTTTTTCAGAAAGAACGTAGTCGCTGAGATGACGAGCAACGGTCGATTCATGAATACGAAGAGCTTGTGAAATCATAGTCTGACTCCAGCCTTCAGAAGCCAGCAAAACAGCCTTAATACGGTCGCAAACTCGACTATCACGTTCAATGTCGTGCATTTGTTCGAGTTGCAGTTTCTGTTGAGGAGTCAGTGTAATTTTCATGGTTCGTAGCATGATCCTGATTCTATCGAAAATCAAGCATCTTCAATGATCACGGGTATAAACCAAAATTTGAATTATGACGAGTATATCTGATTATTTATACTTTATTCGTTAGAATAGTCCGTAGAAATAAATAATCAGTAGGCTACATGGAATGAAATTAAGACATCTCGATATCTTTTATGCTGTAATGACTTGTGGTTCCTTAACGCGTGCGGCTGAAGTTTTACATATTTCTCAACCCGCGGCGAGTAAAGCACTCAAACATGCTGAGCACTGAGAGATCCCCTCATAATTTCCCCAAAACGTAACCATGTGTGAATAGATTTTGAGTAAGCAGGGTTGCAGCCACGAGTGAGTCTTCCCTTGTTATTGTGTAGCCAGAATGCCGCAAAACTTCCATGCCTAAGCGAACTGTTGAGAGTACGTTTCGA
>NZ_JAWOQN010000539.1:0-681 GCF_033337395.1 Vibrio sp. YT-19(2023)
TCCAACATTTTGCGGAATTTGGCGTTGTAATGATGCTGTTCCTTGTTGGTTTAGAACTCGAACCTAAAATGCTGTGGGCGATGCGTAATCGCTTGATGGGGTTAGGTGGCTTGCAAGTTGGCGGCACTGTCGCCGCGATTATGGGTATCGCCTTGTACTTTGAGCAGCCTTGGACGATTGCTCTGGCGATTGGCCTAATTTTCGCGCTGTCATCAACCGCCATTGTGCTGCAAACCTTTAGCGAAAAAGGGCTAACCAAAACAGAAGGTGGTAAAAACGCGTTTTCTGTTCTGCTCTTTCAAGATATCGCCGTTATCCCGATGTTGGCCTTTATTCCATTGTTGGCCCTGCCGGAGTTAGTCGAACAAGCACAAAATGCCGTTCAAACTGCTGCGCAGCATCATGACGATTTAAACCTCGTGGCCGATTTGCCGGGCTGGGCATACGGAATTGTCATCACTGCATCGATTGCAATTGTTGTGGTTGGCGGACACTTTTTAAGCCGCCCGTTACTTAAGTACGTGGCGAGCTCTGGTTTGCGCGAAATCTTTACGGCGACCGCGCTCATGCTGGTGATTGGCATCGCTGCGCTGATGAGTTTAGTGGGCTTGTCTCCCGCGCTTGGAACTTTCTTGGCAGGCGTAGTATTGGCAAACAGTGAATTCCGCCACGAGTTAGAGT
>NZ_JAWOQN010000540.1:0-681 GCF_033337395.1 Vibrio sp. YT-19(2023)
GCTGTTGTGTTTAATGGTGTGACTTTAAGTACAGAGCAAGCGTTAAAGTTGTACGCATGGAACGCTCAAATATCGGCAGCTTTTTTTGCTCCATTGCATTTATGTGAAGTAGTTATTCGTAATGCGGTTTCTGAGGCACTAGAAAATAAATACGGTAGTAATTGGCCTTGGAATCCGACTTTTGAGCAAAGCTTACCTAACCCTCAAAAAGGGTATAGCCCACGCAAGGATCTAATTAACGCAAGAAATGGAATGACAACAACAGGAAAGGTTATCCCTGAGTTAAAGTTTGTTTTTTGGGAGAAACTCCTAACAAAGAGGTTTGATGATCGTTTGTGGACTCCTTACTTATGTACTGTTTTTCCGAATTATGACCAAGCCTTGTCTGTATCTGAAATGCGCAATAAATTAAGGATTTTGTTGGAGAGTGTTAGAGGTTTGAGAAATAGAATTGCCCACCACGAACCTATAATTTCTCGTGACCTTGACAGTGACTTTAAAAATATTGATAACTTAATTCAATATCGTTGCCAAGACACCGCTTTTTGGACATGTAAAAATCAACTCGTCACACCTCTAATGGAGCTTAAGCCGTTTTAAAAAATAGGTTAATGTCGGTTAATTTAACGTAACGTCACTTAGTGCGAACTCAGATTTAGACACAAGAACGGCTTCCGAATC
>NZ_JAWOQN010000541.1:0-681 GCF_033337395.1 Vibrio sp. YT-19(2023)
TAGTGCTCGAATATAAAGAGCCGGAATTTTATCCGGACAACTCACCTGTGCGCATGACGCTGACGTGTGTTGAGCGTGAAGAGATTGCTCAAGATTTCGTGACCTTATGGCTAGAACCGAGCAAAGGTTCTTTACCAAACTACTTACCGGGCCAACATTTGCCGATTGAGGTGGATATCAATGGTAAGAAAATTGGTCGTAGATATACCTTATCGTCTAGCCCATCTCGCCCTGGTCGCTATGCTATCTCCGTTAAGCGTATTGCGGGTGGCCGCGTGTCGAATGCTTTGTTAGACAACCTACAAGTCGGTGATGTATTAGAGGCAGAAAACCCAGATGGTCAGTTCCACCTTAAAACGCATGATGCGCAGCCGCTACTATTGCTGTCGGCGGGCAGTGGTGTTACTCCAATGCTGTCGATGGTGCGCTATCTTGCAGACCACAATCAACTGAATGACGTGGTGTTTTACCATCAATGCCGTACTGAGCACGATATTCCATGTCGCTCAGAGTTAGAGCAATTAAAACGCGAACATTCAGGGCTTGAAGTGAAAATCTGTTTAACGCAACCAGCGGTGGATTGGTTTGGTCTTAAAGGGCGTTTAAGTCTGTCTCATATCAAGCAAATCAAAGACGTTGAACAACGACAAGTGTTTGTTTGTGGGCCTGATGGTTTCATGC
>NZ_JAWOQN010000542.1:0-681 GCF_033337395.1 Vibrio sp. YT-19(2023)
CATCCGGAAGAAGTTTGTGCCACTCGTGATGGTGACAACATTCGGATTCAAGTGATTAAGCAAGTCAAATTTTCTGGGAAACCAGTGGCTTTTTTAATTGCGGACATTAATAAAGATATTGTTATTGAGCAATTAACCAATCAAGAGCACGAAGACAGCTACAGTCGCATGGTGCTGAAAATAAAAGATGTTGAAATGGTGGTGTGGGATTCCATCACTAAAAATTCAACCACTAATGCAGATGAGAATCATTTTCTTTCTAAAGTTTTGGATGGGAAAATATATTTCGAAGTGCCAGTGGAACAACATCACTTTAAATTGATGGCATGGTTTGGACCGCTCAACGGGCGAGACATTGTTACTTCTCGACTCTTTATTGTTGGGCTAAGTATGCTCGCCGTGATGATTGTTATTGCGCTGTGTTATGCATTTGTCGCAAACAATAATAAATTGGAATTAAAGATTAAGCTTGAGGAAGAAAAAAAGCGTAAAGATATTCTTTCTCAACAAAACCACAAACTCACCAAAGAAATAGAGCGCCGAAAAGCATCGGAGAAAGAGCTCGCATTCCAAGCCAAATACGACACCTTAACAGAATTGCCAAATCGCAGTTATGGCTCAGAACGATTGGCGCTGGAGCTTATCCGTGCATCTCGTACGGGGTCAAAAGTATTGGTGATG
>NZ_JAWOQN010000543.1:0-680 GCF_033337395.1 Vibrio sp. YT-19(2023)
TACGTGCGCTAGAGTCGGATTATCAAGGTCAAATTCAACCGCTCGCTCGTCTAGTGAGTGCGTGGTTAGACATTGATGAAGTTAAGGAAGCTGAGAGGGTTTTCCAAAGCATTTCGTTTGCAGAAGATTGGTCAACCGATGACAAACTGGCTTACGGCAGCATGATGGTAAGCTTGAATCACTTTGAAGATTTTGATAGTTGGTATGCGAGCTTAGCATTAAATTCCGCAACACAAGATTTAAGTGCTTCGGAAGCATTACAGTTTGATGAACTCAAAACCCGTCGACTGTTGAGTCAAGCGGATCTGATGCTTGTTAATCAACAGCCTAAGCTTGCGTTGGATTTGTATAAACAAGTTTCTTTAAAGCCTGAGCCATTTAAAACTCAAGCAGAAATTGGCATGTTGCAAGCCAGTGCTTTGACTGGAGATGAAGCGACGTATCACGATATGCACCTCATTTTGAATAAAAAGCGCGATAGCTTAACTGCGGCACAGTTGATGACAGTGGCCGCGGTGTTTAATCAACAAGGCTATCGAAATGACGCTAATGCGCTAAATCAGTTGTTGGATGCGATGCCTGATGCCGACGCATTAGCGTTTCGCAATAGCATGTCTATAGCAATGGAAAATCAACAGTGGGCGTTAGCTGAAACACGCGCCTATCAAGCCTTAAATCAT
>NZ_JAWOQN010000544.1:0-679 GCF_033337395.1 Vibrio sp. YT-19(2023)
GGCAGAGATACTTCAGGGAAGTTAACGCTTGATAGTGTTGAACCATTATCTGAATATTTCGCCAGTTTACCCGCAACTTCCACGCCGATGTTTTCTTGTGCTTCTTGAGTAGAGCCGCCCACGTGTGGCGTTAGAATGACGTTATCGAATTTCTGTAGTGGAGATTCAAACGGGTCAGCGTTTGTTTTTGGTTCAACTGGGAATACGTCGATTGCTGCGCCAGCTAAGTGACCTGCTTCTAGGCTGTGGCAAAGCGCAGGAATATCAACAACGGTACCGCGAGCGGCGTTGATGAAGATTGCGCCAGGCTTCATGCGAGCAAATTCTTCTTCGCCCATCATATTCTTCGTTTCAGGTGTTTCTGGTACGTGCAGCGAAATAACATCACATTTGTTTAGCAGCTCGCTCATCGTGTGGATTTGCGTTGCGTTGCCAAGTGATAGTTTGTTTTCGATGTCGTAGTAGTACACGCGCATACCTAAGTTTTCAGCAATAATGCCCAGCTGAGTACCGATATGGCCGTAACCAATGATGCCAAGGCGTTTACCACGCGCTTCGTAAGAGTTGTCTGCGCTCTTCTTCCAAATACCACGGTGTGCCAAGGCGTTCTTTTCAGGAATCCCACGAAGGAGCAGAAGAATCTGACCAAGCACGAGTTCTGCTACACTTCGCGTGTTTG
>NZ_JAWOQN010000545.1:0-678 GCF_033337395.1 Vibrio sp. YT-19(2023)
TTGACAGCGACGAACAGCTGATCGAAATGGCGAACGACACCATCTACGGTCTCGCGTCGTACTTCTACAGCCAAAACATTCACCGTGTTTGGAAAATCGCAGAAGCGCTCGAATACGGCATGGTCGGCATTAACGAAGGCATGATTTCTACTGAAGTCGCTCCTTTCGGTGGTGTTAAGCAGTCCGGCATCGGACGCGAAGGAGCAAAACAAGGTATCGATGAATATATCGACGTGAAATATCTCTGCTTTGGCGGCAACTAATTAAGGACAAAACAATGACAAACCAACAACTACACGAAAGAAGAAGCCAAGTTATCGCTCAAGGCATGGGCGCACTGTACCCACTTTACGTCGAGAAAGCAGAAAACGCTTACGTATGGGATATCGAAGGCAACAAATACATCGACTTTGCAGCGGGCATCGCGGTAACTAACACCGGGCATTCTCACAAACGTATCAGTGAAGCGGTAAAAGCTCAGTTGGATAACTTCTCGCACACGTGTGCGATGGTTACGCCGTATGCGTCATTCGTTGAGCTGGCAGAAAAGCTGACAGAACTTGTACCAGGTGAGACTAAGAAGAAAGCGATCTTCCTGACCACTGGCGCCGAGGCGGTCGAAAACGCTGTGAAAGTAGCGCGCGCTCATACTGGTCGTAGCGGCGTGATAGCATTTAA
>NZ_JAWOQN010000546.1:0-677 GCF_033337395.1 Vibrio sp. YT-19(2023)
CAGACGGATGAATACCCTCTTACTGTCGATGTGACGGCGCCACCCTACTGTTCTCTTGCCCCGGCTTATAGTAACTATGGGCCGGTTACTAGCGGTGATGCTTGGAAACTGGGTCTAGGTGGCCCTGAGGATAATGCCTTTTTGCTGTCAGGAATCTCTGATGAGTCACCCATCAAAGGCGTCAAAGCAAAGCTGTATCGTCAAGACGGTTCACTCTACAAAGATGTATCCGTGAACTACGATGACGCTAACGGACAAGCTAGACAGTCTTTCCAATCTGGCTTTTTCCCAGCCTCTGACTTGGATGAAGTGTTTACACTTCAGTTTGAGATAAGCGATAGCGCTGGAAATAGCTATCTTTCACCTCGTCAAAAAGTGATGTTTGATAGCATAACCAATGCTCCGTCTGCACCTTTTGGTGTTTATGACCCTTCAAGTACAAACAACTTAGGCCCTGGATTAACCGGATTTGTTGCTTACACTGAGGGCATGACAGTTAAAACTAACCCAATCAAGTTAGCTTGGCGTGTTCCGCGTGATAACTGGCATGAGTATAGAGAAGGTGGGATAAATATGACCAATGCCTTGGGAGAGATGTCCAAGGTAGGAGAAGATGCCAGCTATGTTTATCTCGTCACAACCGCACCTTATGGCAATACCGACGGCAATTATTGGCG
>NZ_JAWOQN010000547.1:0-677 GCF_033337395.1 Vibrio sp. YT-19(2023)
CCACATCTTTTGGAATGCCCTGCTTGGTGAGCAGATTCACCACGATGTCTTTCGCTTTGTTCTGATGGCTAATACGAGCGCTCACGCTTTTGTTTTTTGGCGCACCTTCTTTGACGAAAATGTCTTTGCCGTTGTGTGCTCGAATCTCTTTATCGTCCGCTTGATTCTGTGTCGCCAAATGTGACGTCAGCTGGCTCAATGACTGCATGTGTGACGTATTGATATTAACCATGTAAAAAACCTTAAACTTGAATAAACGGGTGTGAGCCAGTTTGTTGGCTAAAATCGACAACCGTGTTGTTTTGGAACAGTTGCACCCAAGTGTCACTCAACTCATTCAACTGACTGATCACGTTGGCTAATTGGCTGATCTCGGTGTCTGCCGTGATGGCGATTTGAAGCAGAATATCTTTGGTGGTTGGGTTGATGCAAAACTGCACTCCGCCCGTTTCGCGATACAAAAAGTTGTATTCCAGCAGCACTTGGAGCTTGTCGGCGGTGAGAATATCTTTCTCTACCACTAGACTTTTTGAGACAAGCACCTCGTTCTTCTCTTGCACAAATTGCACATCGATAGCGTTATCTTCGCTGAAACAGAGCGACCACATTTGATGCTCAAACTCTTTAACACGCACAAGGTTGAGTGAATCCCCTAGCTCTGCGAGAAGAATATTGAT
>NZ_JAWOQN010000548.1:0-676 GCF_033337395.1 Vibrio sp. YT-19(2023)
TGATGTTGATCACAACCCATAGAATCCAGTTTTCGACGTATTTACGTGTCATCAGAACTTGTGCAACAACAGAAACTACCGTCATAGTTGCATCCCAGAACGGGAACGCATCAGGCTCAAGTACTGGCTCAGACAGGCCTGCACCGAAAATGTTTAGGCTATCAACAGCAATGTTTGCCAGCGCGAAGAAGAATGGGTCAATGTAGATGGTCAACAATGCAATCGAGACCACACAAACAACCGCAGTCGCCATCAGCTTTTGCTTGCTAAGCCAACGAACTTCCAACGTTTCACCTTGTGCATTTGGTCGAGTCCATGCGTACCAACCGTAAATGTTGGCGCAGAAGAAAAACAGTTGAAGAAGTAGCAACCCGTACAACTGAATTTGGAAAAAGATAACAGCAAAAAGAGTGACATTCAGTAAGCCGAATACGTAGTTGATGGTCTTCTCTTGGCTCGCAAACCAAATGCAAAGCAGACCAAAGACGGTTCCGAATGCTTCGATCCAGCTCATTGCGTAGCCGTCTCCAATCGGAATGGTAACGAGGGTATTGTTGATATCGAGTAAGGCGAATAGGTCCATGGTGATGTCCTTTATTATTTTGTTTGGAATACGCCCATATTAGGGTGCAGCAACAAACAAAAAGGAGGACATTTGTCCTCCTCTTGATGCACT
>NZ_JAWOQN010000054.1:0-15446 GCF_033337395.1 Vibrio sp. YT-19(2023)
AGTTCTTTTAGTTGTTGATTTCATAACACTCTCCAATTTTGGGGGTGGAAAGTGTCAACCTTATTTAGGACGGCACAAATAGAAAAACAAAAGCTCGAGTCAAACTCGAGCTTTTTTCATTTTTATTTGAATCAACGCGTTCTGCAAGCGATTACTCACTAACTTCAACTTCATAGGAAGTGAATTTTCTTACATTAATAACGCCGGTATCAAAGATGAGGTATTGACCTTTGATGCCTTGCAAAGTGCCAGTAACAACCGGGTTTTTATCGAAGTTATGCGAAGTGATCTTCGTTGGGTGCTGTTGTACCGGGTAGCTAAGGTCGGTAATGCTTTCGTTTAATACTTCAATGGCATCTTCGCCGAATTGCTGTTTTATCTCGGCAATTTTCTCTTCGACTAAAGGCAATAGCTCAGCAAAACGGTCCTGCAATGCCATAGGTTCACCGTCACCTTTTAGCAGTGTGCGCCAATTGGTCTTGTCTGCGATATGTTTCGCCAGTTCAACTTCAATTAAACCGGAGATATGGCGAGTTTTTACTTTAAAAATTGGCAAGCCCTGAGTCGCGCCTTGGTCAATCCAACGAGTCGGGATTTGAGTATGACGAGTAATACCAACTTTTAAGCTGGATGTGTTGGACAGGTAGACAAAGTGATCCACCATGCAATTCTCTTCACCCCATTGTGGTTCGCGACAAGTCCCTTGATCGTAGTGGCAGGTCTCTGGCTTCATGATACACATGTCGCAGCTTGCTAGCTTTTTCATGCATACAAAACAGTGGCCTTGCGAATAACTCTTTTTCGTTTTCTTTCCACATGAGCAACAAAAAATATTGCCAGTGTGAGTCAGTGTGAGCGTTTTACCCAGAAACGGAGTTAAGTCGATCTCTTCCTCACCGACAGGAAGACGGTAGTTGACGGCACCGTCCAGAGAAGCACGCATTTTGTTTAGCGTGCCAGTTGCAATTAATGACATGACATTACTCATTATTGTGTTTTTGCACAGTATATACTGAAGTGGAGAAGAGATGCAGGGTTGACAGGAGCTTTAAAGTAAATGTCTTGCACTAAATTATTATGCATCGTGTTTTATTTTCTAAAAGTTATGGCTGTGAAATGCTTCGCAAATAGAAGTTGGGCTGCATTTTTTAGAAATTTTAAAACGTGATAACGGTTCAAAATCCGTTACTATGTGTCGAAACTAAGAATTGAATGAAAAAGTGATTTTATTTCTTGATAAATCACCTTTATTTCATTTTTTGAAATTATTGAACCTCACGTATTGTATATAATCTCAGCAGGTCACTTGCCCATGAAGTGGATCCATAACTTTATCTTTGCTCTTTCTATTTGCACTATCAGTTTGGTTGCCCTTTATAGTGTGCTTGGCGATACGCGAAAGCTGACCATTACACCTGAGCATTTCAATATCTATGCAACTAAAGATGTCAGTGAAGGAGGTGCGAGTGAGGCAGATATCACATACGATCGGCAAAGCCTAGTTCTTAGCTGTGAACTAAAGCAGAGCTCGTATGCTTGGCCTTATTGCGGAATCTCGGTTTATACCGATTCAGCAACGCCAACACAGGGTATTGACCTTTCCAACTACCATACGATTCGATTGAAGGTGCGATATGAAGAGGCAGGAATAGGGGCTAACCCTAGCCACGACCTACGTTTGTATCTTCGCAATTATAATTCTGAGTATTCCAAGCCGGACGACGAGTACACCATTAAATATAATGGCATGCAGTTTTCTCCGTCGGGTTCGAGCGATATTGTCGAAATTCCGATTAAAAATCTTCAGGTGATGACCTGGTGGTTAGCAGATAACGGAGTCGCGATTGAACACTCTGCACCTGAATTTTCAAACATCACACGTATTGATATTGCAACTGGGTCTGGTGCGGCACTTGGTAAACATAGAATTGTGATTGATAAAATTGAGTTTGAAGGCGCTTACCTTGCGCAAGAAACATTGTTGTATGCATTATTAATCTCTTGGATGGCGCTTGGACTGGCTTTTTCTCTGCATGAGTTACGAAAAAATAGAGTGGCTTATGAAAAAGCGCAAAAGCGTCACCGTCATTTGGAAAAGGTGAATAATACTTTGCGAGCTCAAAACTATGAGTTTGCAGAGTTAGCGCATCGAGATGCTTTGACGGGCGCGATGAACCGATATGCTGTGCAACACTGGCTGGAACAACAATCTCGTCAGGTTCGCTGGGGGCATAACACCTTCAGTATTCTCTATTTGGACTTGGATAAGTTTAAAAAGGTGAACGACAAATTTGGGCACCAAATGGGGGATGACATATTGCGCGAATTTGTCATGGTGGTAGCGACTTCTATTTACTCAGACGATCGACTCGTTCGTTGGGGCGGCGAAGAGTTTGTCGTATTTTGCCCTGATACCAATATTGAACAAGCGTTAGAGAAGGCAGAAATGATTCGCAAAAATGTGGAGGATCATTTGTGGGTGCACGGTGAATCATTAACTTGCAGTATTGGCGTTGCCCAAATGCAGAATGAACGCGTCTCAGAAACCATGGCGAGAGCTGACGAAGTGTTGTATCAGGCGAAGCGCAATGGTCGCAACCGAGTGGAAGCTCATTATGGTTTACTTGCTTGCGAAAAGAAGCAAGCCTGATAGCCGTTCACTAAAAGGAAAGAAAAAAGGTGGCCAACTGGCCACCAAGAGGGAAACTGCTGAACACCACTTAGGGGGGAAGTTTGGGTTATCGATACGATTACCGTGAGCAGCAGTGTAGTGCTAATCGAACTTGCTATTTTTACCAGAACAACCAAGCGAAAAGCGTTAGTGCAGCAATACAGGCAATGTTTAATACGAAACCAATTCGCATCATTTCTTTTTGCTTGATATGACCCGTACCGAACACAATCGCGTTTGGAGGTGTTGCAACAGGTAACATAAATGCACAAGATGCAGCGACGGCAATCAGTGCAGAGAGAATAACCGGAGACATGCCTAAGGCTTCTGCAATGGTCGCAAATACAGGGACAAGTAGCGCAGCACTGGCGGTGTTACTCGCAAACTCAGTTAAGAAGACAACAAAAGCAACCACTGCAAGAATCGTTAAGAGAATACCGGCTTGCTCAAGGAAGCCTGACAAGCTATGAGCTAAAAATACGCTTGTTCCGGTTGCTTTTAGGACGTTACTCAGACAGATACCACCACCAAATAGGATTAACACACCCCAGTCGGTTGTTTTCTCAATATCTTTCCACTCGACGGCGCGAGAAGCACCAAGTAGAAGGATGGCGCCAATAGCTACAAGAGTATCGAACTTCGCGAAGCCACCCAGCATAGCGTTAATAGGCTTACTGAATATCCACAACGTCACGGTCAGTAAGAAAATCGCCAACGTAATCATTTTGCCGTTTGTCCATTCGACTGGTTGATGGTCAAGGTCAAACTTGTGGCTAAGGTCAGGCTTAGTCATCGTGTACAATACGAGGATAGCGATTGGCATTAATACTAGGGAAATAGGTACACCAAACTTCATCCATTCAGTGAAGCTAAGGCCAACTTCAGCTGCTGCAATTGCGTTTGGTGGGCTACCAACCAGTGTTGCAATACCACCAATTGAAGCACTGTAAGCGATACCGAGTAGAACAAACAAAAAGGTGTTGTGGTTTTTCTTAGCGTCTAGCTTTGTCATCACACCCAGCACAAGCGGTAACATCATCGCGGCGGTGGCGGTGTTTGAAATCCACATTGACAGGCCAGCACTCACACCAAATAGCATGAATACAGCGACAGACATTTTTCCTCTTGCCAGCAATAGTACTTTATCTGCAATAGCTTGATCTAACTTTTGTTTATGTAGAGCCGCAGCTAGTGCAAAACCACCCAAAAATAGAAAAATGATGGAGTTGGAAAAGTTATTCAGTGCGGCTTGAGTGTTGAACACACCCAAAAATACCGCAAGTAGTGGTATGAGCAGCGCAGTAATGCTGACGTGAATCGCTTCGGTTAGCCACAAAATAGCAACAAAAACTAAGATGCTCAGGCCGGTTACTACTTGTGGCTCAAAGGGTAAGGTATTAAACAAGATAATGAACAATAGGATATTCGCGTTCAAAATCATGCTGTTGCGAGTGAAGAACCAATTCTTCAATGTCACAGCGAGTGCGGTCATGGGTAGTGCTCCTTTTGCATTGCCTTTTGTCGGTTTTTTTATGGCAAAGTAACTGACTTGTAGTTATTTATTGATGAAATGTTACTTTGAATGCGAAAAAGAGTTTTGCCTGAATCGTAGAGCAAATTAGAAAGTGTGATGTTGAGAATTGGAAATGGGTAGAAAACTACCCATTTGTTTTATAGAAATGTTACTAGGCTTGTGAGCCACGTTATTCCTCTATTCGACGGGGACTTGAAGAGGCTCGTTAGCTGCTTTATTTGGCTCTTTTACTGCGACGATAGGTTCTTGAGGGCCAAGAAACTTAGGCTGCGTATTGATAATATACAGGTCTAAAAACGCTTTCACACGGGCTAGCAGTTCTCGAACACGCATCGATGTTTTTTGCTTGTTGGCCGTCGGCCCTGCTACCGCGAGACACTGCGCATCAATGCTGTAAGCATTAGCGATGAACAGTGCGCGTTCACAGTGAAAGCGCTGAGTCACAATCAGAAATCGCTCCGAAGCAAAAATTTTTTTCGCTCGTACAATCGAATCTAAGGTACGAAAGCCAGCATAATCAAGGTGAATCACTTCTTCAGGCACGCCTGCTTTAAGTAAGTCGCGTTTCATTGTCCACGGTTCGTTGTATGAACGGTGGGCGTTATCACCACTCAATAAAAACTGTTTTACTTTGCCTTGGTTGTAAAGCTCAATCGCCGCATTAATGCGATGAGTGTAGTAAGTGTTGAGGATCTTTCCGATGTATTTACTGGTACCAAGAACTACGGCAACCTCATGTTGAGGGATTTGCTCGTATTCAGTGAAAATGCTCTTTTTGGCTTGTAAAACCACCCATCGGTCGATGGCAATAACAGAAACAAGCAGACTAAGTGCAGAGATCGACAAAATCAAAGCAAATCGCTTCCAGGAAAATTTCAGCTTCCACTTTGATCTTATGCGAGAAAATAACAAAACGTTTTATATCCTTAACTAAAAATGTAGTTCTCATCATATCTGATAGAAACAAAAAGAGAGAAGCCCATTTATGCCAAAATCTGGTTAGGATGATAAAAAAATAAAAGCCCCTACATGGTAGGGGCTAATTATTAAACGAATTGTCTCAAGCTTAGAACGCAGTGCGTTTGTAGCGGCGGTAAACAGGTTGCCAGAACGACTGTTCAATCGCCACGTTCAATGCTTCATCAGTAATTTCTAATGCGACACCTTGTTCAATTGCCTTTTTACCAACGGCAAATGCGATTTTTTTCGATACTAAGTGGATCTCTTCCAGTGGTGGAAGTAGTGCCCCACGACCGTTGATTGCTAGAGGAGAACATGTTGCTAGCGCGCGGCTTGATTCCATTAGCATCTCGTCAGTGACACGTTTTGCATTGACAGCAAGTACACCAAGGCCAATGCCTGGGAAGATGTAGCTGTTGTTACATTGTGCAATAGGGTAAGTGCGACCTTCATGAACCACTGGCTCAAATGGGCTACCTGTTGCAACCAGTGCTTCACCATTTGTCCAACGAATGATGTCGTTCGGTGTCGCTTCCACGCGGCTTGTTGGGTTCGACAATGGGAAGACAATCGGACGCTTACAGTGTTTATGCATTTCTTCGATGACTTCTTGGCTAAATAGGCCAGGCGCACCAGAAACACCAATTAGTACCGTTGGCTTGGCGTTACGCATAACATCGAGTAGTGAGAAGCCATTTCCTTCATTTTCCCACTCTTTCGTATTGGTATGCTTTTGCACCAAGCGTTGTTGGAAATCAAGAAGGTTAGGCATGCCTTCTTGTAACAGACCCCAACGGTCAACCATGTAAACTTGTGAGCGAGCTTGCTCGTCAGAAATTCCTTCCGATACCATTTGTGCGATGATCGCTTCTGCGATACCACAACCAGCAGACCCTGCGCCTAGGAAGGTAATACGTTGTTTAGAAAGCTGAGTTCCTGCTGCTTTACAGGCGGCAAGTAGAGAGCCAACAGTAACAGCTGCAGTACCCTGAATATCATCATTGAAGCAACACACGCGGTCTTTGTAACGCTCTAGAAGAGGCATCGCATTTTTCTGAGCAAAGTCTTCGAACTGGATCAAAGCATCAGGCCAACGGCGCTGTACCGCTTGGATAAACTCTTCTACAAATGCATCGTATTCTGCACCCGTAATACGAGGATGACGCCAACCCATGTACATCGGATCAGCTAAGCGTTGCGGGTTATTGGTACCCACATCAAGCACGATTGGTAGCGTGTAAGCAGGGCTGATACCACCACACGCGGTATATAGTGACAGTTTACCGATAGGAATACCCATGCCGCCGATACCTTGGTCACCCAAGCCAAGGATACGTTCTCCATCTGTCACAACAATCACTTTAACGTTGTGGTTTGCTGCGTTGTTCAGCAAGTCGTCAATACGGTCACGGTTCGGGTATGAAATGAACAGACCGCGACCACGACGGTAAATGTTAGAGAAGTTTTCACATGCTGCGCCAACAGTCGGCGTGTAGATGATAGGCATCATCTCAGAAATGTGATTTTGCACTAGGCGGTAATACAATGTTTCGTTGGTGTCTTGGATATTACGCAGATAAATGTGTTTATCCATATCGCTTTCGAAACTTTTGTATTGCTGGTAGGCACGTTCCACCTGCTCTTGGATAGTTTCGGTCGACTCTGGAAGCAGACCTTCTAAGTTGAATGAACTACGTTCTTCAGCAGAGAATGCACTGCCTTTGTTCAAAAGAGGGGTTGCTAAAAGAGCCGGACCCGCATATGGAATATATAGTGGGCGTTTATCGTTGTTCATTGGGTGCCTTATGTAGGGTTGAAGGATGCGCACCAAATTTTAACGGGTTCACTATTTAGTTGTAAACATGCGTTGATGCACATCAATGTAATGTCGCAAAAAAATTCAGATACCGACGAAAATATCGGCAATATTGGTTGTTTAGAGATACCTAAAGCAGGATTTTTTTACTTGGGTATAATGTTTTGCATCATCAAATCAAATCCAATTTCTATGTTTCAACTACCTATCGACAGCCTGCAAGCTGAGTTTGACCATCATGTAAGGCTTAACCATCTTGTGGTGGAAGCCGAAACCGGGTCGGGTAAATCTACCCGCTTGCCCATGTGGGCGGCAAAACACGGACGCGTTCTGGTTATTGAACCACGTCGAATTGCTTGTACCTCGCTGGCTGAATTTCTTGCGGAGCAATCTGGAGAGCCAATAGGTCGCAAAGTCGGTTACGCGATCAAGCTTCATGCCTACTTTGATGAAAAAACCGAAGTTGTATTTGTGACTCCGGGGGTTGCACTGCGTTGGTTTTCGGAAAACAAGCTAGCAGACTTTGATGTCGTGATAGTGGACGAATTTCACGAGCGACGCTGGGATATTGATCTATTAACCGCCATTTTGAAGCAAGAAAATCAACATCGATTGATCGTCACTTCTGCTACCTTAGAAGGCGAAAAGCTTGCTCGTTACCTGAATGCTAAGCGTCTGCGTTCGGAGGGACGTTGCTTTCCAGTCACGGTGACACATCGTTCTACAGACAGCCGCTATTTACCGAACAAAAAGGGATGTGAACAGGAGGTTGTCGGAGCGGTAAAAGAAGCACTGGAAGATGAAGATGGCGATATTCTTGTTTTCATGCCTGGACGCAAAGAGATCACCCAATGTGCTCAGATGCTACAAAGTTGTGGCGATGTCATGGTGGTTAAACTTCATGCCTCGGTCAGTGATGAAGAACGACATCGTGCGTTGACGGTACAAAAGCAACGGAAAGTCGTATTGGCAACCAATGTCGCAGAAACCTCTCTGACCATTCCTAATATCCGGGTGGTAATCGATAGCGGCTTAGAGCGCAGAACTGTACAACGAAATGGACGTACAGCACTGACGTTAACCAACATTTCTAAGGCCAGTGCCGCGCAGCGAATGGGGCGAGCAGGTCGCGTTACCGAAGGGGCTTGTATTCGTCTATATGGTGAGCACGCGCCTTTAGAGTTGGTGACACCTCCAGAATTACACAGAGAAGAGCTCGTCGAGCCCATGCTGGCAGCGGCTTGTTGTGGGTACCGTCTCTCAACACTCGATTTTCTCGACTCAATTCCAGAAAAGTCGCTAGAGGCATCTCATTCGACGTTGTTATCCATGGAAGCGATTGATGAGGATGGCAATGTCACGCAGCACGGGAGAAAAGTATATCCACTACCCATTGATGCACTGTTTGCCGATCTCGTTACCAGAATTCAAGCGAAGCCAGAGAAGGAAGCAATGATTGATTTGGCTGCCGCCTTATCTGTGCCTGCGCAGCTCTATCAGCGACAAAGTGGTGAAGTTGCTGAGCTTCTATCTCAAGAGGAGCCATGCGGATGTGATGCCTCTTTGTTGATCCGTTTGGTTCGGGGGGAGCAACTCTCAGGCATTATCATTGATGCTAGCGCGCTCGAAGAGGCACAAGGTTTAGCGAAACAAATGCGAGAAGTGTTTGAATTGCCGGAACTTGACGTTGCCTCTCGATATAAACGTGAAGCGCTCTTTTTCTCCATCGCCTCATTGCACCCTGAGCTTGTGTTTGTCCGACGAGCTCGTCGAAGGGATGCTCTAGGAAATGGCGTAGTCGAGATGCTGGTTGGGCGTAACAGCCGCTTTCCTGATAAAGAAGAAGCGGCCATCGTGCTAGATAGCCATAGCGTGCCAGGACGAGGTGTTAAGCAAACACTAAACCTCGCATCGGTTATGATGCCTATCCCGCTGACGTTATTACGCGAACTTGAGCTAGGGGAGTGGCAACAAGGTGAGACGAATTATGAAGAAGAGACCCCAAGAGCAACAATGCATTTGGTCTACGCCGGGCGAACAATCAGTTCTGAACATCAAGCGTTACAAGGTGATGTTGCTGTTCAGTCTATTGTCGAAATGATAGAAGACGAGACACTGTTACCAGGATTTGCTTCTCAAAGAAAACAACAAATCCAACACTGGAAACTCTACAACGCATTGGGCCTTAATGTCGAAGGAGAAGAGGTTAACGACTTGGCCTCCTTGACATTTTCTAGCTGGTTAAAGGATCAGTTGGAAACATTAGGCGTTGAAAATGTCGATGATATGGCGTTGTTTGAACCGGAAGACTTAACATTTAACGGTGTTCCAGAATGGGAATACGACGATTTCACGGAGCAGTACCCTTTAGAACTTTCGCTGCCAGAACTCCAACTGGATGTTGAGTATTACGCGTCTCGCAAGCTAGTACAGGTCGTTTATCGAGAGGGAAACCGTAAGGGAGACCCGAAGCGTTGGGAGTTGCCACGCTGGGCTGGTTGGAAGATACAGTATAAAAAGGCCAGTCGAGTGATTGATGTGAAGTAGGTAGGCGGATGACGTTGTGACAAGAATTGATATTTTCTTGGTGAATCTATAATGATTTCATATTGATATCGTTACTTACGTGTTGTTTTTAGTTTCTTAATTGAAATATTAATCAATTGAATGCTTATATATGGCGAAGCTGTACATCAGTTGTTACAAAGCTGGTTTTAATATTTCCTTTTGCATGTAAATTAGTGCATAAAAGACGAATGTTTTATATCCCATTGCTATATAAAAACAGTTGAACGATATTTGGTATATCTCATTTTCGAGTGTCGGGGGCATAGAATGGATCAACAAGGAAAGACGTGCATTGAATTCGACTACACTAGCTTTTTAGGGGCGACAGGTAGTAAAAAATGGACCTTCTTAGAGGCATTTGCCACCATCGCGCCTATTTTCGGTTTGATGTGGAAACAGAACATTGCGGAATTGAGCAAGCCTGAAGATCGGTTGTGGGATGCCGCATTAAAATCGATGTCTTCTCGTAAAAGTGATGAATCCAATTTGGTCCGCTTAACCCAGTTAGCTAAACATGAAGGGATCAATGAATTGCGAGTCGTTATGCCATATTCGCTCGATGTTCAGCAAATCGAGTACATAGAATCTCGCAGTCAGTTGAAGGTGGATACGTCAGAACAAGATGTCCTTAACATCAAGTTTTAGGCTGAGCATTTCCACTTCATCGATGTACCACTTAACAATAGTGCAATGAAAAGCGACCTCAAAGTAGGTCGCTTTTTTATTTTGAGGTTTTTGTCACAGGTCTTGGAAGTGTGATGAATATAGAGTATTTGCACTTAAATTAACAAAAATGTAACGTTTGGAAATGCAATTGTCATAACTAGCTTCTAACTTTGTGTTTTTAGGACAAATTACCGACTAAGTGGTTGGTACTGTAAGTTCGAATTAAAGTCCCTTATTGGCACACAAGGATGATTGAGTCACCACGTCATTTGGGCATAAAAACAAACACAATAAGAAAGGAAGTCAATATGTCTTTGTCTCGTCGAGACTTTATGAAAGCTGCCTCTTCAACGGCGATTGTTACCGGGCTGGTGGGCTGTGGTAGCGATGCTAGTGAATCTGTTGCGGTTACCTTTGAGCACGGAGTGGCGAGTGGAGATCCTACTCAAACACAAGTAATCATTTGGACTCGTGTTACAACCTCAGCGAGCTACGCAGATGTAAGCTGGCAAGTTTCATCTAACGAAAATTTTACTGATATCGTGCAAAGTGGCACTTTTGCCACAGACACGAGCCGAGATTTCACGGTAAAAGTTGATGTTCAAAACCTCAACGCAAATTCTCGCTACTACTATCGATTCATGGTTGGAGATGTCACTAGCGAAGTCGGGCAAACTCAAACATTACCAGAGGGTGGTGTAGAAAAGGCATCCATGGCCGTTGTTTCTTGCGCAAACTATCCTGCTGGTTATTTCCATGTGTATCGAGAGATCTTAAATCAACATGAGCAAGAACCGTTTGATGTGGTACTTCATCTCGGTGATTACATTTATGAGTATGGGGCTGGTGGCTACGCTAGTGAAGATGCTGAGGCACTAGGGCGAGAGCCAAGCAAAGGCACTGAATGCATTACCTTAGATGATTACCGAAAACGGTATGCGCAATATCGCCAAGATGCTGATCTGCAAGCGTTACATGCGAGCCTACCAATGATTGCAGTCTGGGATGACCATGAGCTTGCAAATGATAGTTGGAAAAATGGTGCGGAAAACCATCAAGAAGAGGAAGGCCGCTTTAATGATCGTCGTGCAGCTGCGGCTGCCGCGTGGACAGAATGGTTGCCCGTTCGTGAAAACACTTTCTCAAACATGCTGATTTACCGTCAGTTTTCGTTTGGAAGTTTAGTCAATTTGATGATGCTCGACACGCGACTTGTGGGGCGTGATAAACCGTTGGATTATTTCTCGCTCAGCTCACCAACGATGGAAGCTATTGGCGGTTTAGTTGCCCAGTCGCGCAGTCAAGACCGAGAGCTGTTAGGCGGTGACCAACTCGCTTGGCTGATGGATGCGTTCAGTACGCACGACGCAACTTGGAATGTGCTAGGGCAACAAGTGTTAATGTCTCGTATGGAGTTGCCAAGTTCGGTTATGACCGCGATGTTTCAATTGTTTACTGCCACTGAAGAACAAAAAACAGAGGCGTTATTAGCGGTAAACTCTGCGATTACGGGTTATCTCTCTGATCCAAGTTTAGATACCATTGCTTTGCCATATAACCTAGATGCATGGGATGGTTACTACGTTGAGCGAGAGAACGTTTATCAACTGGCCAAAGCCAGCAGTGCTAACTTTGTCTGTTTGGCAGGAGATACGCACAATGCATGGGCAAGTGAGCTTAAAGACGTATCTAAGCATCCTATCGGGGTAGAGTTTGCGACTAGCTCTGTGAGTTCCCCTGGGTTAGAAGCCTACCTCGCGTTAGACCCTGTTGCGATCACTCAAATGGAATACACGCTGCCGCACTTAGTGTCAGAATTACAGTGGGCAGACATCAAACAGCGTGGCTTTATGCGCGTTACTTTTACGCCCGACAAGGCAGAGGCGACCTGGTATTTCGTATCAACGATTAAAGACAAAACATATCAGGTGACGACCAAGTCAGCCTCTACAACAGATGGCACTACGTTAAATATCGGCTAAACTGAGCCTAATACGAAAAAAGTCCGCAAGCTAGTGCGGACTTTTTATTGGAAAGCATTTAGCAATCTAGCGACAGTGCTAGTCAATCAATCCGTATTCTTTGCTCAGAACTTCGATGATTTCCGCTTTCGGATTCTCACTCAAATGAATCGGCTTGCCTGTAATCTTCTCGGCAATACCAATGTAGGTGCTCGAAATCGCCATCAAAGATTCGACGGGTAAAGCATTATCACGAGCGAGTGCTTCACGCTCTGGCATACGTTCTTTATTTAGCAAGATATCTGGGTCAGGGAAGTGGTTAAGTAGGAACTGGCGGAAACCTTCTTTTGAGTTCTCTACGATGTGACCTGCTTGGTACTCTTTAGCATCCCATATACGAGACGAGTCTGGTGTACCCACTTCATCCATGTAAATCAGCTTTTCATTGCCAGCAGCATCATGAACATAACCAAATTCGAATTTGGTATCGACAAAGATTTGGTCGATTTCTTCTAACGCTTGGCTGATAACGTTAAAGCCTTCTTTCAGCAATTTTTCGTAGAGTGCGATATCGTCAGCGCTTGAGAAGTTAAATGCTTCGTAGTTGTCTACGATGTTTTGACGAGTAATATTTACGTCATCCGCTTCTGGCACACCGGGAATGCCTTTTAGAATGCCTTTTGTGGATGGGGTCATTAGCAACTCTGGCAGTGCTTTGTCTTTTCCTAACCCTTCAGGAAGTTGGATTCCACAAAACTCGCGCTCGCCATTTGCGTAAGCGCGCCACATCGAACCCGTGATGTATTTGCGGCAGATGGCTTCGATTTTTACCGGTTTGGCTTTTTGTACAATCCAAACAAAAGGGTGAGGAATGTCTAGAATATGGCTATCTGCTAAGCCATTTTCTTTGAACAGTTTGAACCAGTGATTAGAAATCGCATTAAGCGCAGCCCCTTTACCCGGGACACCATTAAGACCACCTTCAGCATGCCAAATACAATCGAATGCAGAGATGCGGTCGCTAATTACCATGATAGCCAAAGGCGCATCTGGAGCGACATTGTATCCTTTTTCTTTGATCAGTCGGGCGCTGTCTTCTTCAGTTAACCAGTAAACTGAACGAACTTTTCCACTATGAACGGGTTTATGGGTGCGAATTGGCAGGTCGTCATTGACGGCAAGTACTTGATTAGCAAGGCTCATTGCGACATTCCTATCATCTTAATCAAACGTCAGAAAGAGAAGATATTCAGCAAAATGTGGGCGCTGAATAAATCGAATGTGGGCATCATACCAGAACTATTTTAACTCGCCAGAGAAAAAGCAAACGTTTGCCTGTTTTCTTTAATACAAAAAAAATACATGTAACTAAAAGTTAGATTAGAAAGTTAGAAAACCATGTAGCGATAAGGCTTACATGCCGATAATCTAACTTTTATCGAAATTATCTAACTTTTTGCTCATATTGCCTCATAAAAAATGAGCTCTGTGAGTCATAAATTTAGATCAAATTAAAGGCAGTAACATCTAAATTTCAAAGTCATACTAAAAGTAAACTCTGTGATCACACCCAGTGACCTCTGCCCGTAACTCGCTTCTGGACACAAACGTGTTATATATTTCACTAAATTAGCCAAACTTGAATTAATTGAGATAAAGCTATCTCAATTAATTATGGCATTTCAGTTTCCATAAAAAGGATCTGAAAATCTCAAACTTTGCTATTCACTCAGATGCAGTGAACCAGTCCTCAAGATAATGGAAAGGAACTGGATATCGGTAGCAGCGGCAAGCTGTTAGTACTAACGGAGCCTTTCCTTCAGTTACAGCTGACATTTTCTTGAATGAATCTGCCTCGCTACATTCTTGTTTTATATGCTCTAGCGCTGAACTACTATCCATAGGAAAGTCAGTTGATGCAGAGCCATGCGTATCAGAGTTAGAGTACATAGCGTCCTCACTATGTTGGTTTGGATACCAATATTGTAACGTGCTATGTGCCAGTTTTTCTGTGGCAAACTTTTCCAAATCTTGGCTTACTGAATCTAGTTTATACAGAGAGCAAAAAACCGTTAACAGCGGGTACAAAACACTAGCCTCCGTAACTTTATTTTTATAGTTACTGTCGGCTTTATCTTTATTTCGATGTTCAAGCAGCTTTTCGTAAGAGTTGTGAACGATTGGATACATGCCATTACTTTCAAAACAGAATATGCACCTATTGACCATTTCCGAGAGCCAACTTCGTACAAAATCATCAAGTTCTGAATTATTTGAAAGCAAAGTTAAAGCGAGACCAAGATCAATTGCTTGTGAGTCTTTGTAAGGCGATAGCAACATTGGATTATTAACGACCAATAGGTTAATTGACCTCGTTATTTCTCTGAGGCGAAGCCGTAATTTTTCCTGTTCTTCGCTTTCTCCAGCTATAGGTGGAGTTTCCACGTAATTCTTGGACAGTGAGTCTAAAATCCAGTGCCCTTTAACCGCTAAACGTCCTAAAACATCAAATAGCTTAATATTTACATCAATAGAACTTGGCGAATGAACAGCATGAGAGAGAGCGTATTTAAATTCAACATATGGAATTAAACATCGATCTACATAACAATCAGTAATCTGTTGATATGTATCTAAAATGCTATCAAACGATTTCGAGGACTTGTTCCTTCCTGTGTAGTGATCTTTGACCTTATTCCAAGCCAACAGCAATGCTAGCTCCGACGAAAGATATGCTGATTCTAGATTCCCTCCATCACGACACCATGAGTACAGAACCCATAAACAAACGTTTACCCGCGTTATGGCCGATGCAACAGAATCGGAATCAGTGGCATTTGACAGAACTTCATCAACTAATTGTGAAAAATGCTTATTTGAACTCTCGGGTTCTTCGAGTAAAGCCAAGGATTTTCTTAACAAAGCCTGACAGGAGCTAGGCAACAACTTCTCCTTCAGCAAGTACTTTTGAATGAACTCTGAGAGTTTATCTCCATTCCACTCCTCAAAAGAAATATTGTCTCGTGTATTCCGTTTCTCATACCCAGAGACTTCCTGCCTAATACCAGAGTTAACATCCCCGCCAAAACATAAACAGATGACTATTTTTTTATCCCGATGTTCAGGAGGCAGGCGACTAGGGATAAATGAGTCTTGAATCTCATCTAACGAGGGTCTAAGAGCTTGATCTGTATTGATCTGCTCCAGCCAGACTGGACACTCCATTAAGCGACATTTTGTTGTTCAAAGTTAACTGGGCTTAGATACCCG
>NZ_JAWOQN010000549.1:0-676 GCF_033337395.1 Vibrio sp. YT-19(2023)
CTGGAAACGGCGAAAGAAATGCTGTCACTGGTTCCTGCTGATTTTGTTGAAACGCTACTAGAGCAAAGTCTGGGTTTAGAGGCGGTTGGCTTGGCATTGTTGGCTGCGCATTTGATCATCTTCTGGCTCTCACAAGACAGTAACGTTACGCCACCAGTGTGTTTAACCGCATTCGCAGCGGCGACCATTGCGAAAACGCCACCAATGCGAACCGGCTTAATGGCTTGGAAAATTGCGAAGGGGCTGTACTTGGTTCCATTGTTAATTGCCTATACCGGATTGGTCAGTTGGGATGTGACATCCGTAATTACTGTCGGCTTCTTTGCGATAGTGGGTACTTACGCGCTCATTGGAGCCATTGAAGGTTATTTAGAAGGACCATTGAATATATTGATGAGGCTGGTTCTGCTTACTATCGGTGCACTTTTGGTTTGGCACGACATTCCAATCTTAATTCGTGTGGTGTGCTGCGCGGTATTCGTTGCCGTGTTTGTTTACAGTGGGCGCAAGTTCAAATTGCAACAGTCTCAACTTTCGGTTTTATAAGAGGTCGTATGAAATCAGTCTATGACTACATTGTTGTGGGTGGTGGTATCGTTGGTGTGTCCACGGCTTGGCAGCTCCAACAACGCCATCCAGAGTGTTCTATTTTATTGGTTGAGAAAGAGTCCGGTTT
>NZ_JAWOQN010000550.1:0-676 GCF_033337395.1 Vibrio sp. YT-19(2023)
TCGACATACCACTGCTCTATCGTTTCACTTTCCGCATCAACATAAATTGAGAAATCAAGAAAATCAGATACAAATACTCGATGTGGATCATGTGGGTAGTCCATACCGCTTTGTAATACGTTTAAGCCTTCAATAATCAGCACGTCAGGTCGGTCGACTTTTTTTAGCTCATCAGTAATGTCGTATGTGATGTGTGAGTAAACAGGTACTTCCAGATTTGGATTGCCCGCCTTTACATCAGAAACAAATTCTACCAAACGTTTGATGTCGTAAGATTCGGGAAAACCCTTTCGATGCATGATACCGCGCTCTTCCAAAACCTTTTTGGGATACAGAAAGCCATCCGTTGTAACTAAGGCGACTTTGGGATGATTTTCCCAACGAGAAAGCAGTGCTTTAAGAATGCGTGCTGTTGTACTTTTTCCAACAGCCACACTACCTGCAATGCCAATAACAAAAGGCGGAGCGTGTTCCTCGGTATTTAGAAACTGCTGAAGAACAGAGTTGCGACTTTGGCGAGCCTGTACATATAAATTGAGTAGACGAGACAAAGGAAGGTAGATCTCTACCGCTTCCTCCATAGTGAGGTTTTCATTTATGCCTTGAAGCGCCTTTAGATCGTCTTCAGAGAGTGTCATCGGAACAGAATTACGCAGTTCTGCCCACTCGGCACGGT
>NZ_JAWOQN010000551.1:0-675 GCF_033337395.1 Vibrio sp. YT-19(2023)
CAAATCCGAAATTATCCAGCCCAAGCGCACCTGTTCGCCAGCCGCGCTATCGTTGCTTTTTTCGGCATCGTTGTTTTGATGGGCTTGCTGGTCGCCAATATGTACAACATTCAGGTGAACCAGTTTCAAGATCATCAAACCCGTTCAAATGACAACCGCATCAAAGTGGTTCCTATTCAGCCAAACCGCGGTCTTATCTACGACCGAAATGGTGTCCTGTTAGCCGAAAACCGTCCTGTCTTTAACTTGGAGCTGACTCCAGAAAAAATCAAAGACATCGACGCTACTATCCAAGAATTGCAAACCATTCTGGAAATCACACCAGAACAGATCGAACGCTTCCATCGTGAGCGTAAGCGTACCCGTCGATTCAAATCCGTCCCATTGCTAACCCAGCTGAACGAAAAGCAGGTCGCGGTCTTTTCCGTCAACCAATACCGTTTTCCTGGTGTTGAAATTAGTGCCACACTCAAACGTTACTACCCTTACGGGGAAGTGTTAACGCACGTAATCGGCTATGTTTCTCGTATCAATGACCGCGACATGCAGCGTTTGATTCGAGAAGAAAAAGACGCCAACTACCAAGCGACTCGTGACATCGGTAAGTTGGGCATCGAAAAATACTACGAAGATCTGCTGCACGGCACTGCTGGCTACCAAGAAGTGGAAGTCAAC
>NZ_JAWOQN010000552.1:0-675 GCF_033337395.1 Vibrio sp. YT-19(2023)
TTCTCAATACCAACGTGTGGCGTAGGAAAGAATCGTTTAGCTCTCGAGCCATGAGTCAAGCCTACAGAAGCTAACCAAGCTATCTGTACTAACGAGCAAGATTTCGCCTTTTTAGGTGCCTTAAACATATCAATACATTGCCGCTCATTGAGCGGCAATTTTTTATCCAAATCCCTTGAGCTATTCACATTACGCCAGATTCCGCTAGACTGTCAGCAACTCAACAACTCGGTAGTTTTTGGCAACATGAAGCAAATCCTTGATTTTATTCCTCTCATTATCTTCTTCGCTCTATACAAGATGTACGACATCTATGTAGCGACTGGAGCACTCATCGTTGCAACGGCAGTTCAACTTATCGTGACCTACGCGCTGTATAAGAAAGTAGAGAAGATGCAACTGATCACGTTTGTCATCGTCACGATATTCGGCAGCATGACCATTTTCTTCCATGACGACAACTTCATAAAATGGAAAGTCACTATCATTTACGTGGTGCTTGCCGTTGGCTTAACCGCCAGCCACTTAATGGGAAAATCGGTCGTCAAAGGCATGTTGGGTAAAGAGATCACGCTACCTGACGCGATTTGGGCGAAGATAAACTGGGCATGGGTAGGCTTCTTCTCATTTTTTGCAGGCCTAAACATTTACATCGCTTACGAGCTACCTCTGGAT
>NZ_JAWOQN010000553.1:0-675 GCF_033337395.1 Vibrio sp. YT-19(2023)
TATCATTCAGATTTCGTTAAAGTGTGCATGAATCGTTTGTCGGATGCGTCTTTGCTTGCGCCGAAAATGCGTATGCTTGGTCGTGATTTAAATTCAGAACAAGCGGCCGAAGACGAAGCGCCAAGTTGGCAAGTGCTCTACACGACGTATGTGCACACATGCTCGCCACTGCGCAGTGGTGAAACCTTGTTGCCAATTCCACTGTATCGTAATGATCCGACACTCAATGGCGATCATAAAGCGGTCATCAAATGGCAGACGGAATGGCAAGCGTGCGATGAAATCCAAATGGCGGGTGGGTGCCGCGCAGAGCATGCGGCGCTGCACGAGATTTGCGACGTAGACAGTGTGTTGTTCCGCCGCGGTTGGGATTTGCGTGGTCGTATCGAATACATCACCAAGATTCCAACTTACTATTATCAGTATCGTGTGGGCGGTCAGTCGTTGGAGAGCGAGAAAGCACGTAAGTGTCCGAAGTGTGGTGGAGAGTGGCTGCTTGATGAGCCATTGCATGACATCTTCTATTTTAAGTGCGACGAGTGCCGAATTGTTTCGAATATCTCTTGGGATCATATTAAATAGGTTCTTACTTGGCCTAACTGATAGATTGAGAAAGACTAAAAAGGGCTGATGTTTTCACATCAGCCCTTTTGTTTTCGAATAGTTCGGTTTTAG
>NZ_JAWOQN010000554.1:0-675 GCF_033337395.1 Vibrio sp. YT-19(2023)
ACGTCTTCTTGGTAGTCGTTGTGACGCGTCATGATCGTGAAGCGTTTGTCACCGTTCCAAGCATCTTGGTAAGGCACCCAGCTCTCTGTTTTATCAAGGTTGAAGTTGACTGTTTCGTCAGCAGCTTTTAACGCCAAATCAAACTCAGCTGCGGTAAAGGCTTCTGGGTGTTTGACCATGATATCGGCGATAACCGAGACCGCAGGATGACCGACCATTTCACCGGTGTAATCCGAGTGCAGTTCCCATTTTGGCAGCACGCCGCCCGTTTGGTATTTGTTCAATAGATCGCGTGCGTGTTCAATCGCGCGGTCTTTGTCGATGATGGTTTTCAGTGGGTGTGCGGCGCGGAAGGTATCCCACATTGAGTACACTGAGTAGTTCACCAAGCCATCTTCTGCTTGGTGCACTTTGCCATCCATGCCACGGTATTTGCCATCCACATCTTGGTATAGGAATGGAGCAACAAACGTACGGTAGAGCGAGGTGTAGAACATGGTTTTGTCGGCTTTGTTGCCACCTTCCAGTTCAAACTCGCCAAGGATGTTTTCCCAAGCCACGCGGTTTTGTTGTACGACATTGTCGAAGTCCCAACCGTTGGTGTCTGCTTCTAGGTTTTTCAGTGCGCCGTCAACGCCAGTGCCAGAAATCGCTACCTTGACTACCAATGGCTGA
>NZ_JAWOQN010000555.1:0-674 GCF_033337395.1 Vibrio sp. YT-19(2023)
TTACTGATGGATACCAGCGTTAGTGGTACAGACATTGATGTCACTACAGAAAATAAAACCGTAACCTTAACCGGTAAAGTGAACTCAGATGCCGAGCATGATCTGGCATTATCGATTGCAAATAATACCAACGATGTAAATAAGGTTGTCGATAAGATTGAAGTTGTTCAGTAATAACTAATATTGAGCTTTCACTTTAAAAAATAAGGAGACAACACCATGGTTCGTTGGATGTTTATTTTCCTTGCTTTGGCTCTCGTTTCAGCGGTGCTCGGATTTAGTGGTATTGCCGGTGCCGCCGCAGCTGTCGCGCAAGTGATATTTTATCTGTTCCTGTTGTCATTAATTGTATCAATAGTATTTGTGATACTTGGAAAGAAAAACGTAAATAGATAGGAGTTAGCATGCGAGTTACGTCATTTATTTATCGTATCGCCGCAGTATTTGGTTTGGTGTTTGCTTTAGCGGCGTGTAGTGATGAAGGGCCAATGGAAAAAGCGGGCAAAAAATTGGATGAGACTGCGGAAGAAGCGCAAAACGCCATTGAAGATGGTTGTGAAAACCTTAAAGAGAATCTGAACGCGGAAGACAAAGATTGTTAAGCGTTCACCTCATCCACCAACAGCAAAAAAGGGCGGCGTGATAACCGCCCTTTGTTTTACCAACTATTCTTA
>NZ_JAWOQN010000556.1:0-674 GCF_033337395.1 Vibrio sp. YT-19(2023)
CGCTGCCGAGATCTTATCTGCCCAATCAGCAGAAGGTGTGGCTTGAAGTCGATTCTCATAGTTTAAAACGACGCGTTTAAAAGTGGAGCTTGCCTTTTGAAAGCCAAGGCTATCCCAGGTTGCAGTCTGTGTATAAGAACTGTACTCCGCCATAAAATGTGCGCTAGGAAAAAGACCTTGAGCACGATTCAATATGTACTCCGAACCATCATAAGGCACATGATAAAAAGGCCATACTGGCGCTTTTGTTACGGGGTCCGAACCATTGACACAACGGAAGTGCGTCGATATCCGAGATGATGAGTTGATCGAAAAAGATTTCATTCCGACTCTTGGTGAGCCAAAAGTATATAAGTTAACTCTGCCTTTAAACTCTGGAGAAGCAGAAATCCAATTCGCAACCAGAGTCGCTAATGCACCACCTAAACTGTGTCCAACACAATGTATAGTACCGTTAGCGGTTACCGGATTATCACGAAGAAAACGAGTTAGACCTTTTCTCATAGAATAGAACGTAGTTTGGAATCCCGAATGGACGGTCTCTCCGGTATCTGTTCCTTTCCCGCTACACGTTAAGTCGGTAATCCCATCAGCTAATCCTGCTGTACCTCTAAAAGCTAAGACAAGGTCATTTTTATAACGCTGACTTTTTCCCTTTCCTAGCAGAGCAAACC
>NZ_JAWOQN010000557.1:0-674 GCF_033337395.1 Vibrio sp. YT-19(2023)
CAATGGCAAACGTGCGTTCCGCCTAATGGAACTCAACAAATTTAGAGCTGGCTTTGATTTTCTTGAAATGCGCGGTGAAATTGAGGGTGGCGACACTCTGAAGCTTGCTAAGTGGTGGGAAACTTTCCAAAATGCAGGCCGAGAAATGCGCCAAGCGATGGCCGCAGACCTAGATGGTCAAGCACCAAAATCGGGCCAACGTCGCCGCAAAACCTTTCGCAAGAAAAAGAGTAAGCCGAAATCATGATCACAGCGTACATTGCGGTAGGCAGTAACTTGGCTGATCCTGTCAGCCAAGCTCAGCAAGCGATTGAGGCTCTAAAAACGTTACCAAACTCTGAGTTTGTACAAGCGTCTTCGCTATACAGCAGCACGCCTATGGGGCCACAAAATCAGCCGGATTACATCAATGCGGTTGTGGCGATCAAAACAAATTTGACGCCTCTTGAGCTACTTGATTGCACTCAAGCAATTGAGCAAGAGCAAGGGCGTGTCCGAAAAGACGAACGTTGGGGACCAAGAACCTTGGATCTTGATATCGTTCTTTACGGCAATGAGGTGATTAATTCCGAAAGACTTATTGTTCCTCATTACGGAATGCGAGAGCGCGAATTCGTACTCTACCCTCTTGCGGAAATTGCACCAAGTTTACAACTCCCTGATGGGACCGAGGT
>NZ_JAWOQN010000558.1:0-674 GCF_033337395.1 Vibrio sp. YT-19(2023)
TGAAAACCGTTCCGGTGTAAAGAGCATTGAAAAGATGTTCAAAGAATATGGCCCTGTGAACAAATACGACTCAGCTCGCCGCTGCTCTTTCTACTGGGGTAATTGCTTAAATGAGCCAAAACCATTCAATCAAGAAGATTGGTTTAAGTCTTACACGGTAACCCTTGGTGAGCAATCACTTACAGTAAAAAGTTTACCGGGCGTATTCAGTCATGGTGAATTTGACTTAGGCAGCCGTCTACTACTGGAAACCTTACCTAACTTGTCAGGCAAAGTGCTCGATTTTGGTTGTGGTGCCGGTGTTTTAGGTGCGTTCATGGCGAAAGCAAACCCAGAAATTGCGATTGAGATGTGTGACATCAACGCGTATGCCATCACCTCAAGCCAAGCAACGCTTGAAGCCAACGGTTTGTCTGGTCGCGTGTTTGCGTCTGACATTTACTCAGATACGGCCGAAGACTACCGATTTATCATCAGCAACCCACCATTCCACAGCGGTTTAGACACCAATTACAACGCGGCTGAAACTCTGTTAGGTCACGCGCCACAACATCTTTCAAACCATGGTGAGATGATCATTGTTGCGAACAGCTTCTTGAAATACCCACCAATTATTGAGAACGCATTCAATAATTGCGAGACGCTAAATAAGACCAATAAGTTCTCTATCTACT
>NZ_JAWOQN010000055.1:0-13950 GCF_033337395.1 Vibrio sp. YT-19(2023)
TTTCGATGTAACGCTACCAGAAGTTGCAGGCTCATTGTCATCCAGAATTACGGATAACTTTCAGATATTGAAACCTGTATCTTCAAGTTGAATGGGTATAGCCATGTTATTCACGTTGGCAAACCTGTTTAAAGTAGACCAGATGTTGTGACGACAGCCAAGATCTGTCTGAAATCCGGGAATAGCCTGGAATAGGGCTAAAATCTGGCCTAAAACACCCATTAATTGGCTTAAATTCGAAATTTAGCGTTTAAAATTTAGGCTGGTAAAGAGAAGGGCTTGATCAAGACCTAAATTGCAGGACTTATTCGCACCTTCCCTAGGCTACTTTTTCCACCCGAGCTATTTTGTTTGGGAACTAATCCACACCAAGCTGAGAATTGCCGACCATTTTGAAACTGTTTGCCAGAGCCTACTTCACTAATAATTGCAGCAGTCAAAATCGGACCAAAACCAGAGATATTCTTAACTGCCTCATACCTTGGATGTTGTTGGCTCAATCTGGTTATACTTTGAGTAACTTTATCAATTTCGTCGCTGATATTGATAAATTTACAGTACAGCGTTTGAAGTAAGCTTCTCATAACATGGGACAACTGATTCTCAGCATCTTCAATCGCTAACGGCAAATGACTCCGCAGTGATTTAATAGACAAAGGGAAAACCACTCCGTACTCAGCAGCAAGTCCTCTGATCTGATTAGCAAGCGCTGTTCTGTTTTCCACTAAACGTTTACGAACACTGCGTATAGCTTTGAGGTCTTGTTGCTCAACAGACTTAACGGGAACAAAATGAATATCGGGTCTTGAAAAGGCCTCGCAAATAGCTCTCGCATCGTTGGCATCGTTCTTTTGTCGCCCAACAAATGGTTTTACGTGCTGAGCTGGGATAAGAGCGACCCTATTGCCCAGCTCTTGAAATATTCTTCCCCAATGATGCGAAGTTGCGCATGATTCCATCGCAATAGCTGTTTGCTCTGGAAATTGACGTACTGTATCAAGAAGCTTGTCACGCTTTACCTTTCGGTTTGACAAGATTTGCCCATCAGCACTCAACACGCATACTTGAAAGAGGTTTTTGGCTATATCGATACCGACAACTTTAATAGACATGATGATTACTCCTGTTCTTACTGGTTGCACCATTAGTTTGGTACATCGGTGCTAGAAGGGAGATGCGTCCATCACATCAAAGCCGAGAGTAATGTAAATTCAGTGCAATATGCCTCATTTTTGAAATATGCCTCATTTTTGAGATGATGCTAGTGAGTGTGTTGAGTTGAAAAACAAATTGTAATATTTACGATAGACATCAAGAGTTTTTTCGTTATGATAAAGACTGAAATCTGGGAAGTCTGGTTTGAGGTAAGACTTTTTCAAAAAATATTTAATTATGAAAAGGAAAAATCATGTTAACGAAAGTTTATGTAAAAACTCGTCTGCTGCTGGAATCATTTACCAAAGACCAACGCGGTGTAACAGCGATTGAATACGCAATTATTGGTGTAGCGATCTCTGCAATTGTGCTAGCAGTTTTCAGTGGGGATAATGGATTAAAAACGGCTTTAACAACAGCCATTGGAAATATTACCGCTAAAATCGGTGAGGCAAACAACATCAAATAGTCAATTGTTGTATATAGTAATTTTTTCGATATTGTTGCTGATATGTCTTAATGATTTTATGTATAGGACAATTAGTAATTTTTATCTTTCTATACTTACAATCGTGCTATTTCTAGGCTGGCTAGTCCAGCCTAATTGGCAAGTCTGGCCTTACACTTTGGCTATATTAATTATTGGTATTCTGCTGTTTCTATTCGGTATTCTAGCGGCGGGCGATGCCAAGCTATTAGCTATACTAAGCTTAGGCATTGACCCTATTTATATGCCGTTAACCTTATTAGGCATCGTTTTCTTTGGCGGTGTAATGGCGATAGGGTATTTGTTTTACGGCTTATTTACAGATTTAGCCAAAGTACGCCAACGCGGTATTCCTTATGGTGTGCCGATCTGTTTGGTCGGTGGCTTAGCGATTGCCGTTTCTGCGCTTTGATCGCCGTTGAGTTTTTGCTTGAGAGGCGAGCAAAACATGAAGTTTTATAACTTTTACATAAAGCTTGAATAATTTTACATTCAATAACTTTGATATCCAATGGCAATTTAGTCACAACCTGCTTATCTGCAAAATCACCGCCATATTTTGCTTTGACTCATCAATGGCGATGTTTAGAGAAAGTCAAGATAAGTAATTTTTCTTACTTGGGACGGTGATATGAATTCCAAGCTTTTAATTGCATTAGCACTGATAGTTATTTGTATTGGCGGGTATGGATTGCTTACTCCTTCAACACCGATCGCTTCTGCGCCAATTGAAGAGGCCACATCTAGCACGCCCATCAAGCAATATCAAGTGTGGCTGGCAAAACAGCCGCTACAAAAAGGCCAATTAGTCTCCCGTACTGATCTTGAGCTGCGACGTGTCGATGAGGATCAAGCGCTCAGCCTGGGGGTGAATCAAGATATTGAACTCACTTTTGTGGCCGATCTACGTATCGAGAGAGATTTGGCTGCTGGTGAAGTGGTTTGGCCCGAGTGGTTGATAACCCCTGAACAGCCGGAGTATTTGGATCTGATTTTAACCCCGAACCATGTGCCATTTGCGATTCAGGTTAGTTCTCAATCGGTAGTTGGTGGTGTAATTCGTCCTGGTACTTTGATCGATATTCTTGCTCTTTCTTCTTTAAAGCAGAATCTGGCGACTGATGAAACGGTGCGCAGCTTTGAAACCGTTTCGCTTACCCCGGTGCTAATGGGTGTCAAGGTGTTGCAAGTTAATCAACAGCCAAGCCCATTAGATTCTGAACGTAATGAGGTGTTGACGAACCAAGCCAGTGTGATTGTTGAATTAACTCGTAAGCAAGTCGCGACGTTAACCATCGCCCGCCATATTGCCCAGTTAGAGATCCATCTTTCGACTGGAAACAGTTTAGCTAGCGACCTTTCCGCCAACGCAGGCGATGTATTAACCGATTATAAAGCGATTCATGAGTTTCGTGCTGGCAGCGCGACAACACGTTAAGGATAGAGAAAATGATACAGCGTTATGTGTATGGCTTATTCGCGGTTTTGCTCAGTGTGATTGCCCTGCCCGCCGCAGCGCAGCGGATCCTCAATTTAGCCGAAGGGGATGCGCAAACGTTACGTTTGGATAGAGAAATCCAATCGGTGTTTATTTCGGATCCGAAAGTCGCCGATTATCAGGTCATTGACCGTAAAACTGTGGTGATTTTCGGTAAACAAGTCGGTAATGCCAGCCTGCTGGTCTTTGGCGAAAACAGTGAAACCCTAGCCAGTCGCCGTTTGGTCGTTAACACCAGCATGGTACATATCCAGCAACAAATTGCGATCAAATATCCGCACGCTGAAGTCTCGATTTACAATCTAGGTCAACAGGTGGTGCTCAGTGGTACCGTTGCAACTGAAAAAGAGCGCGATGAAATTAACCTACTGGTGGGTGAACTGCTGGGAAAATCCTCAACCGACACGGATGTAGAATGGAAAATTGGTGATAACAGTTACAAAATGGACTTTATGCAAAAACGCCGTTTTGATGGGGTGGTCAATAACATTGAAGTCGCCAGTACTAAGCAAATCAATGTCAAACTATCGATAGCTGAAGTCTCGCAAACCTTTATGGAGAAGTTTGGTATTCAACTTGGCAGTATTGGTCAAAGTAGTGGCGTGTTTGTTAACCCATTAAGGCAATTTAGCAGCAGCGATATCATCACTTTAATCACGGCCATTGGCGATGATAACGTCGGGCAAGTACTTGCCGAGCCAAATCTGTCGGTGATTTCGGGTGAAACAGCCAGTTTCCTTGTCGGGGGGGAGTTACCCGTTGTAACCATCGTCGATGGCGGCACTAACGTTTTATATAAAGAGTTTGGTGTACGTTTAGAGATGATGGCCAAAGTGCAACGTGATGACAAAATTAGGCTATCGTTAATGCCTGAAGTCAGTTCACTCGATACCCAATACGCCAATTCAACTTATAATTTACCTGCGCTAAAAACTCGCCGCGCTCGTACTACGGTTGAACTCGGTGATGGTCAAAGCTTTGTATTGGGCGGCTTGCTTAATAAAGAAGAAGCAGAATTGCTGCGTAAAATTCCTTTTATTGGCGATGTTCCTATTCTGGGCGCTCTGTTTCGTCATACCGAAACTACCCGCAATAAAACGGAACTGGTGATCATTGCGACGGTAAACTTGGTTCAGCCGATTGAGCCATTGAGTGTTCAACTGCCCACCATGCAGCGCAGCTCAACTTTGGAACGCTTCTTTGCATTGCCTAAAGAGCGTCCTGCCATCGAACAGCAGCTTAGCCAACAAATCCTGGCGACGGGAGGGTTTAAACAATGAAAAATCCAACTTTGAGTGTGCTTTTACTCAGTACTGCGCTAGTAGGTTGCAGCTCAGGTTTGCCAGACAAGCCCGGCCCGGCAATAGATGTCTACCCCGTGCACAGCAGTTTGTCTTTGCAAACCGATGCGAAACAAGTGACTCAAGCACAACACTCTTTGGAGCAATTTTTGGTTCAACAACATCACCAGCTGACAACGCAAAACAGTGTGCTGTATTGGAGTACCAAGGCTGGCGAACGCTTTGCACTAAAAGCGGAAAAACAGCTGTGCAAACTAGGCGTCGCCCCAGAAAGTGTTCGGGTAGAAAAAATGCCGGCAGGCTTTGGCCAACATTTCGATTTTAAAATTGAAATCGTCGCTCATCGTGTCGTCGTACCCTTGTGTGATGCGGTAAATATTAGCCAGTTTAGCCAAGAAAGTAATGGTTGCGTAAGCGAGTCGTTGCGTTGGCAATCTATGGTCAACCCACAAAAAATGTTAACAAACCATCCAATTGCATCTCCAGAGATGGCTGTAGGGGAATAGCGCTTATTATGTTTGATTTAGTCGATCGATTAAGTAAAAAACAGTCTAGCGAAGTGATTGAACAACAGAAGATCACGACAGTACTGTTTTATCAAACCAGTGAATGCCAAGAGTTGGTTATGGAAGCCTATCGCTTTGAAGGGGTAGTGCCGCCTGTCACTGTTAAAAATAGCGATGAAGCGATAGCGGAGCATGTTCGTCAATCCGATATCGAAATTGTGATTGTGGAACTCAATAACAGCCTCAATATCAGCCAAGACGCGGAACGAATCAGTCACCTACTGCCCAATCATGCTTCTGTGATCATTGTCGGCAGTGAAGATGCCATTTCGACCATTCGTAATTTAAAAAGCATGGGTTTTTACTACGTCTTTTGGCCTGTGACCAAGCAAGAGCTGATTGATTTTGTTAAGAGTGTCTACGATAACCGCCAACGCAATAGCCACCGCGGGCCAGGCCAGAAACGCAGAGCCAAGTACATCACGATACTCGGCAGTAAAGGTGGTGTAGGGACCAGTTTGATTACCTCCGAAGTGGCTCATCAACTCTCCAGTGTACGCAAAACCTCCTGTTTGATCGTTGAGCAGCATTTTCATGGCGGCAATTTAGACATTTTGCTTGGTATTCGCAAAATGGAAAAACGACGAATTCAGAAAGGCTCGCTCTCCTCTTCTCTCGACACTGCTTCCGCGAAGAGCATGGTCTATAAGCATAGCAACATGCTGTCGATTTTAGCCCTAACCTCAGAGCAGCTCGACAGCCTATCCCTACTTGATTACAGCAACGCTGTCGTTGATCAGTTATCGGAGGATGTGAATTTCATCCTTGAAGATCTCTCTGCTTCGGTTGGTTTCGCTATTGAAGCAGATAAGTTCGTTGCTCAGGCGGATGTAGTGGTAGTTGTCATTGAACCGACCGTCTCGTCCGTACGTGAAGCCGCTCGCTTAAAAGAGCGCATCAATAAATGCAACAGCAATCGCGCTCTACGTTTACTGACGGTGTTTAATCACACCTTGCCACTGAAGTTGCAATCTGCCACCAAACAAGATGCGGAAACGATTTTAAAACAAGCGATTGATATTGAAATTCCTTTTTGTGAAACCATCAATCGTACCGTTTTGGAAGATCAAAGAGTGGTGACTTCCAAGTTAAAGGCCGCGGAGCCATTGAAAAACCTTAGCGCCATGATCCTTGGCGAGACGATAAATAACACACCCAGTTTCTTCGCCTCCCTGAAGCAGAGGTTGTCGCGCTCATGATCGGTGCAAAAGCGATATATGTGGGCATTCGTAATCAAATTTTCGATGCTCTAGAGCCCGAAGCGATCGCGCAGATGACCAAAGAACAACTGGCTAAGCAGTTGGATGGTGCCGTAGGGCTATTGATTGATCGCGAACGGTTAAGCGTGCCTAAAATCATCCGCGCAGAGTTTGTCAAAAACTTAGTGGATGAACTGATAGGCTTGGGGCCTCTACAAACCTTGATGGATGATGACACCATCAGTGACATTATGATCAACGGTCATCATAACGTCTTTATTGAACGTGGCGGTTTGGTGGAAAAGGCACAGATCGACTTTATTGACGAACGCCAGTTACTTGATATCGCTAAGCGAATTGCCTCACGGGTCGGTCGACGCGTTGATGAATCCTCACCCACTTGTGATGCGCGTTTGCAAGATGGTAGCCGAGTTAACATTGTTATTCCGCCGATTGCCATTGATGGAACTGCCATTTCGATTCGTAAATTCAAAAAACAGAGTATCGACTTTACTAAGCTATGTGAATTTGGTGCCATGAGCCCCGAGATGGCGCAAGTGCTGATGGTGGCAGCAAGATGCCGTCTCAACATTTTGATTTCCGGCGGTACCGGTTCAGGTAAAACCACCATGCTCAACGCGTTATCACAATTCATTTCAGAAAATGAACGCATTATCACCATTGAAGATGCCGCCGAGCTGCGTTTACAACAGCCGCACGTTGTCCGTTTGGAAACACGTACCGCAGGAATAGAAAATACCGGGATGATTAATCAGCGTGATTTGGTGATCAACTCACTGCGAATGCGACCCGACCGAATCATTGTCGGTGAGTGTCGTGGTGCAGAAGCGTTTGAAATGTTACAAGCAATGAACACCGGTCACGATGGTTCGATGTCGACTCTGCATGCCAATACACCAAGAGACGCACTGGCTCGTGTTGAGTCGATGGTGATGATGGCAACGAGTAGCCTTCCTTTGGAAGCGATCCGCCGCACGATAGTCAGCGCTGTGGATCTGATTATTCAGATCAGTCGCCTGCACGATGGTAGCCGTAAAGTGATGAGCATCACCGAAGTGATTGGGCTAGAAGGTTCAAGCGTCGTATTGGAAGAAATTTTCCGCTTCCAACCCAATTTGCGCCAAAGTGAAGATGGTAAAGTCAATGGCAATTTTATTACCTCTGGCTTAATGCAGCGCTCGGTTCTGTATGAAAAAGCACGCTTTTTTGGATTGGAAGAGAAACTCGCTCAAGCCTTTCGTTCGTTAGAGGAGAAATCGGCATGATGTGGTTGCTGCTACTTATGATCGGCATCCTGTTGCTGCTTGTGGGTTTGCGGCAAAGGAAAAGTGCCCGATATGATTACCTTGCTGAGTTTGCTAAAACGGTGCATGTCGACTCCATGATTGCTGAGCACCAAGCAATTGATATGAAGTCACTCTCCGATCGCACATTAAAAGACCGCCTAGATCAGAGCTGGAGAAGCCTGAGCAAGCAGCTAGGGAAACTGGCGCTGTTAAAGGTGCTTGGTTTTATTGCCTTACTGATTTTTCTCGGCGTCGAGTTTAATCAGCGTTTTGTTCGTGGCTCTGATCTGATGGTCGTGGTCATTGTCGTGGTCGTAGGATTAACCTTTGCCTATTTTTGGCTTCAAAAGCGTGAACAAACTCAGTTTGAAGACAGTTTTCCTGATGCCTTAAATATGCTCAGCAGTGCCGTCTCATCGGGCGAAAGTATCACTCACGCGATCATGTATGTCGGTAATACACTCAATAGCGATGTCGGTAGAGAGTTTAAGATCATGGGCAAGCGTTTACAACTTGGTGAGTCGCCCGATGATGTGTTTCGTAAGGCTTGCCTGCGCTTTCCTTATCCTTCTTTTCATTTTTTTGTGATTACTTTACGCGCCAATATGCAGCGTGGCGGTCAGCTGAAAGAAGTGATTCTGCGCCTCAATCGCTTGTTATTTAATGCTCGATCGATTGAAAAAAAGAAATTTGCCTTGACCTCAGAAGCGCGAACGTCAGCCAAAATTGTTGCCGCTATTCCGTTTTTCTTCTTATTTATGCTGCAATACCTTAGCCCTGAAAATTACGAGTTTGTGATGTTTGATCCTGCCGGTCGCCCTATCCTTTACTACGTATTGATCAGCGAAGCAATTGGTATTGCGATTGTATGGGGGTTAATGAAGAGTGTTCGCTAATGTTTCTTTGACCTCAATTGGTCAAGTCGGTCCACTTTTTTCTATCGCCATACTCATGCTCGGTGTATTGCTGCTGCTTGCTTCGCTGCGCAAAGAGAAAAGAAAGCAATTTTGGAAAGATTATTATCTGCATCAAACCGCAGGGCAGACAACAGAAAAAGTCAGCTTACTTGAGCGACTATCGGCAACGCTTAATCGGCTCTTTTCCTCTGACAAGCATTTGCAGCAGAAAAAAATGCTAGCAGCGGGTTTTTATAATGCCAAGTTCGCCACCTATTTTATGCCGATCAAGTATTCGCTATTGCTGTTAGGCGCGGCGGGAATCTATTTTTTATCGTTAAAAGCCGTATGGTTGGCAGACAATCTACTGCTATTTATGGCGCTATGGTTGGTGATAAGTCTGATTTTACCTGATAGCTATTTGGCGATTCGGGCAAAAAACCTGAGCCATAAAATTTCCAATAAACTGCCGTATCTTCTGGATTTAATGGCGGTATGTGTGCAAACCGGTATGACGATTGAAGCCGCGATCAGTTATCTTGCCAAAGAGATGAAAGGGTTTGATAAAGACATCAGCTATTTATTGGTGAAAACCGATGATAGAGCACGTTTAGTCGGTTTAGAGACTGCGCTCGATGAGCTTTACGCTAGGGTGCCCTCAAATGAAATGCGTAGTTTCGTCATGACCTTAAAGCAAAGTTTGCAATATGGCAGCTCGATTTACAGTGTTTTGACCACCCTATCAGCGGATATTCGAGAGGTTCAGATGCTGCAGATCGAAGAAAAAATTGGCAAATTGGCGGCAAAAATGTCTATTCCTCTGATTGTCTTTATTATGGTGCCAATTGTGATTTTAATTGCTGCCCCTGGTGTAATGAGGATGATGATCAATGCCTAATAAAGTGTCGAGCAAAATAGCTAATGCCCTATGGCTACTCTGTGCCTTATCACTACCGGGCTGCAGTAGTTTATATCAAACGTCCAATAACGAAGGAAGCCAGGCGCAAAATCGTGACAAGCCGTTGGAGTTTGATCAGGAATCTTTATTGATCAAAACCAAGAATCAAGCGGGTTTAATTGAGTTGCATAAGGCTCAACTTCAGCAGCAAGAAAGCCCACAAACACGTTTAAAATTGGCTCAGGCTTATTTCGATGGTCACGATCCGGAATCCACGTTATTTGTGCTCACTCCTTTACTCAGTAGCAGCACAACTTTGCCGCGTGATGAACTTTATTTTCTTCAAGGTCGAGCAGAATATCAACTGGGGCAGATAGAACAGGCGCAACGTTCACTGTCAGCCGCTCTGCAAGTGAATCCGAGCAGTGCCAAGGCTTTAAATTCGATCAGCATCATCTATGCGCAGCAAGGGGAGTGGCGAAAAGCACGCGAAGGTTTTATTCGTGCCCGCGAGCTGATGTTTGATGATGTGACGGTCAAAAATAATTTGGCGCTGATTGATATATTGGAACAGGATTACCAAAGCGCTGCAGCGCGTTTGTTACCGATTTATCTCAATGGCCAAGCGGATGACATGGTCACCGCGAATTTAGCCTTGATAATGGCCAAAATTGGCAGCTATGAGCATTTACGCTCTTTTTATGGTCAGCAATACAGCGATGAAGAACTATATCTGGCCTATCTTAACCTGCGTGAAGTGCAATTAATGAATCACACGCCAGTAAAGGCATCGGCTAATTCAAAAAGCCATCTGTTGAAGCCAAATAACAATAACACAAACGTTGTTATTCCCGTTGAGGAGACAAAAGATGTGTCGTTTGTTTTCTAAGCAATCGCCAGCGAGCGGATCAAAGCAATCGGGTGTTGCCACGATTGAATTTGTTGGTGGTTTCTTTGCCTTTTGGCTGATGTGTATGGCTTGGGTTGAGATGAGCTTTCTCTCTTATGTCTCGAGTTTGGGTGATTTAGCGATTGCCACCGCGGCAAGGGAAACAAAAAAAATCGATGGCGATGATTATGAAGCGCAGTTCAAGACGATTTTGCAACAGCAAAATAGCCTATGGCGCTATGTAGTGGACGCCAAAAACTTCAAAACTAGCATCCAATATGTCAAAAAATTAGACGATTTACACAATTACGAAAAGATTTGCCTGGGTGAGAACGGCGATGAGCTGAACTGCAGTGATGCAAAAGATATGGCGATTGCTGTCTATAGCATTAGTTATGATTACACGCCGATTTTTAATTTCTTTTTGAATGATAAAACGGTGTTTGCCCGTGAGGCGATGGTGATTCAGGAGTATCAGCGTGAAAAATTCACCCTCTAAGTTACAACAGGGCAATTTTACCGTCGAATTTGCTATCGTCGGCGTTTTTTTTGCCTTGCTGTTGGTTTTTAGCGCGGATGTGGTGGTCAAGCTTGCTTATAAAGGGAAATTAGAACGGCTTTCTTATTCTGCCGCCAGCATTATTAAAGAGCGCACAGAAATCTATGGCGCGGATCATTTTCCTTTTGAGCCAGAAAAGCAGATTGGTGAAGAAGCCACGCAATTGTATGACATTGTGCTGGCTTCGTTAAAAAGAACGTCAGGCAATTTCGATGCGGAAAAATTTGGTTTTCAGGTGCGTATGGTGCGAGAAAATAAAAACGTGCGTGTACCTTTCACTCAAGGCATCAGTTGCAATAACAGCCAGTCACTCCAACCGCTGGACTTTGTTACTACCTTTGGCCGACGTGCAACACTTTACGAAGTGACATTGTGTTATGAGACACCGAGTTGGTATGGTAATTTGATTGGCAAAGAATTCTCTCGCGTCAGCAGCCGCTCAGTCAGCATGGGGAGATAAAGATGAAGCAATATTGTCGTTTACACCGCCAATCTGGTCATGCCGCAATTCTTTTTGCACTGTTTATTCCTTTATTGTTTGGGGTATTCACTCTAGGTACCGATGGCGCTCGGGCGGTACAAGATAAAGCGCGCCTATTAGAAGCGGTGGAAGTGGCGAGTCTTGCTGTCGCTGGGCAAGGCTCCGATAATGCAGATTTGGCAAAAAATTATTTAGAGTACTATTTCCCCTCCGCGACGATTAATAACAATGATATTAAAATTAAAAAAATCAACTGTGAAGATAATGCGGATTGTAAGAACAGAAATCGCCGTTTTTTTGAATATCAAGTGTCAGCAAAAATTAGTCAACCAACGTGGTTCCCCGGCAATGATGCCATTATTGGTTTCGGCGAAAATTATTCGGTAGGTGGTCATTCATCAGCAAGAAAATTTCATGCTGAAACGGTCGACGTAGTACTCGTCGCTGATTTTTCTGGTTCTATGGCATGGCGTTGGGATAAAGACGGCTCACAAAATTCGGCCAATCCAGTACGCTATATTATGATGAAAGATATCATTTCTGAGATTGCCGATGAACTGGAGAAATTTAATCAGTATGTCCAAGTCGGAAATAAAAATCGATTAGCTATTACAGGATTTGACTATTTTACTTCGCAATTAATTGGTGAAAATAAAAACAAAATGGGACATTTCGATCATTTGATTTGTGATGGAGGTCAACGCTGTTCTATCAATTGTCGGTATAGTTGGTGGGGGGGATTAAATTGTGGTACTGTGCCAGGCAGCAATGCTGACAATGTTGATGCAGAGGCTACAGTCAAAAATATTTTTAATCTTGCTCATTGGTCTCATTCGGAGCCTATTCTTAAAACCAACAAAAGTTCTTCATTATCTTATTTTTCCGATATTGAATTGACCGATAACTTTAGTAGATTTAAAGAATTAATTAGCAACTATTACATAAAAGGCAGCGGAATTAGTGGTACATCATCATACTCTGGGATTATTCGTGGTGCACAAATTGCTCAATCAGGCTCAAACTCAAGACGTCTGATTATCATTTTGTCTGATGGTCAAGATAGCTATAGAGCAACCACGCAAAAGCTTATTCGGAAAGGATTGTGTAGCACTATTTTGAACGTCCTCAACAGTCAAAAGAACACTCAAGCCCGGATGGTTGCAGTAGGGTTCGCTTATGATATTAATGCATTTCCAGAGATGAAAAACTGCGTTGGTGAAGAGAATGTTTTTTCGGCAAAAAACAGAGACGATATCAAAAACAAAATCCTTGAGTTGATCACCGAAGAAATAGGCCATTTAGCGCTATGAAACACATTACCCTATTTTTGCTAATCAGCGTATTCACCACGCCAAGCTGGGCAGACAATTTATTGCTCTTTATTAATAGTGATGATCAGCTGCAACAACAGTAAGTTAATGTATTTAATCATCTGCTGTTTGAAGAGAAAATTCGTGGTTACGAGACGGTTTACATTATTGATTTAGCTCAAGAGCAACGCCCATTTCGTTGTGAAGCAGAATATATTCACGATGACCAAGGCTTTTACAGTGCTAAGTACCTACCCACTCAAACCCCACAAGTCATGGTGGTTGGCCGCCAAGGTGTGCGCCAATCCTATCGATTAACGGATTTTCTCGGCCACTATTTGTCCCCTTCAGCAAAGGAGTTTCCATAATGAACACAACCAAACGTCAGCTATCGCTTGCTTTATCACTACTTTGCTTTGGGGCTGCTTCGGTCTATGCATCGCCCAACCAAGATCAAAGCGCGTTTCATCATTACTGCAACGGCATCGACCTAGAGTTTGAGCAGAAAGTGCAAATCGCACCGGGTCGGCGCGTTCTACTTAACCACTCGGCTTTTCCGCTTATTGAACAAAGCAGAGAGCACCATGCCAGTGCCACTTTTATCGAACAACAGATGATTGCTGCCGGAGTGCAAGGCAATTGTGCTGAATATCTTTTGAGCCACGCTAAATCTTGGCAAGGGGAATCAAAAGAAGCGTTGGCGCGCGTCTACTTCTCGTTTAACAGTGCCGAATTAACTTCAGCTTCACGCTATTTACTCAACCAGCTTTTGGCACGGCTAAGAACCAATAATACGCTGACGGTAGAAGGGCATACCGATGATGTTGGTAGTGAAGAGTACAACTTTGCCCTAGGGCTACGTCGTGCTGAAAGTGTGGAAGCTTACTTAAAGCAATATGCTCAAACACCTGTGCAATTACAAAGCGTTTCTTACGGTGAAAAGCGCCCCATCACCACGAATGCCAGTGAAACTGGCCGAGCACAAAACCGAAGAGTGGAAATTAAGTGATAACTTAAGATGAAATTTTATAAGTTGGCTTAAACTAAGGAAGATGCATGTTGAGTGAGTGGATCGCAAAATGGCTTGCGCTGCGCGTCGATGATGAACGTTACAAGGATTACTGCTTCTTAGTGATGGCGTTGGTGGCGTTGACTGTCACCAATTTGTTTTTCCTCTTGTACAACATCTTTGCTATTCCTGATTAAATGATGCGAAGTACTGATTAATCCCCTAATGATTTTATAAAAATCATTAGGTTAAGGTAGATACACATCTTGTCATATGATCAAATGGTTTCGCCAAAAATCAATAATCAGACAACAAGACGTGCGAACTCGATATTTTACACGACTCTCTTTACCAATTCTGCCCCGAATTACACTTAAAACGACTCAACAGCTTAA
>NZ_JAWOQN010000559.1:0-674 GCF_033337395.1 Vibrio sp. YT-19(2023)
CTTCGACAATATTTGTCCCTGAAGTGGTATTGGTCGGTAAGACCAAAAACAACGCTTTCATTATTTTAAACTACCTTCCTACCAAACCCTTAGATGACCCTGAAAACAACTTCAAATTTGGTCAGCAATTAGCTCAACTGCATCAATGGGGAGAACAGAAAGAGTTTGGTTTCGATACCGACAATTATCTCGGTTCCACCCTGCAGCCGAATCAATGGCACAAAAAATGGTGCATGTTCTTCGCTGAGCAACGTATTGGTTGGCAACTGCAGTTATTAAAAGAGAAAGGCGTGACGCTAGTTGATATCGACGACTTTATTGACGTTGTAAAACAGCTTCTTGCGAACCATACGCCAGAACCGTCTCTTCTACATGGTGATTTATGGAATGGTAATGTCGCTCTCACCGCGTTTGGCCCGATTTGTTTCGATCCTGCATGCTATTGGGGGGACCGAGAATGCGACATCGCGATGACTGAATTGTTTGGAGGGTTCCAACCTGAGTTCTATCAAGGGTATGAATCGGTGATGCCATTGCTGCCTAACTATCATGAACGAAAAGATATCTACAACCTCTATCACATCCTCAATCATTGTAATTTGTTCGGTGGGCATTATTTGGAGCAAGCTCAGCTCACTATCAATAAAATTATTTCTTACTAATTTGGAAGGCAC
>NZ_JAWOQN010000560.1:0-674 GCF_033337395.1 Vibrio sp. YT-19(2023)
TGCAGATCAGCGAGTTGACACGTACACCGCTCTGCAAGCCATGACCATTTGGCCAGCTTACCAACACTTTGAGGAGTCGTATAAAGGTTCTATCGAAGTCGGTAAGAATGCGGATTTAATCATCCTCGATAACAACCCGATGAAGATTGAACCTAAGGCGCTAAAAGACCTAAACGTGGAAGAAACCATCAGCAGAGGTCAATCGGTTTATCAACGACAGTAATCCAAAATAAAACACCGCCGCTATCGAGGCGGTGTTTTCTATCTGACTCACCAAGCACTTTATCTATTTGCTCGCCACTAGCTTCGCTAACCAAGTAGGAAACTTTTCGTATTTAAGAATAAACCACACCTAAGCAAAGGCGGATTAATCAAAATCAGAAGGTCGTTTTGAGGGCAGCTTTAACAGCCTGATTCAACTTACTTAGCACCAATTCAAACACCCAACCAATAAAGGAATAAGGAAATTTGATCGCGATATTTGCACCTTTCCCCGCAAATACCAACATGTGGCCAAGTAAACCTTTTACGCGTTCAGAAAATTCGCTAGAGAGTTCTGAAATTTTGACGATTGAACGAGCAATCGCGTCATATATAGTAGCAATAGCAGAACCTACATTTTGCAGGGCAAAGACTGACGCCGCAGCCCCACCATCAACTAACAACGTAAGGAG
>NZ_JAWOQN010000561.1:0-673 GCF_033337395.1 Vibrio sp. YT-19(2023)
AAACGCGGATTGGGTGCGATTGATTTGTTTTGCAGCACGAGTGAAGCTGCCTGTTTCAACAAACGCAAGAAAGCTGCGCAGCGCGTCAATATCCATATTCTTTTCTATCCATCGTTTTTGTTGAAGTGTTCCATCAAAACTATCCGTTAGTTTGAAATAAAACAATCAGATATTGTGATTTCACGCTTTAATTAATAACAACACCATTTGGCATGGAGGCAACAATGCAACTCTTTATCGGGAATCAAAACTACTCAAGTTGGTCATTGCGAGCGTGGCTCATTTTTTCTCAATACGATTTAAAAGTGGATGTGACTAAGCTAACGCTGTTTACTGAAGACTTCTACGACAAGCTGGCGAGCGTAACACCAACGGCCAAAGTGCCAACATTGGTTGATGGCGAAGTTACGGTTTGGGATTCCTTAGCGATTTTGGAATATGTGAACGAGCAGTACCTACAAGGAAAGGCGTGGCCGAGCCATGTAGCGGACAAAGCGAAAGCGCGCGCGATTTCGGCTGAAATGCATTCGGGCTTTTTTGATTTGAGAAACGAGTTACCGATGAACTGTCGCGCGCGTCGAAAAGTAGAACTGAGCGATGGAGCACTAAAGGATATTGCACGCATAGACGCAATTTGGTCTGAGCAAATGGCAAAGTTCCCAGACGCTTTTTT
>NZ_JAWOQN010000562.1:0-673 GCF_033337395.1 Vibrio sp. YT-19(2023)
CGGCATAATCACCACATCCAGCTCAAGCATGCCACGACGACAAGCCCATTTAATACGCGCCTTTTCTTCAGGAGTGTACATTCATTATTCCTTCATAGATGTCTTGTTATTAATGCGGAGTGTAACAAGGGATGTGCTACGTCACTAGTGTGCGGGTCACAATACGTTAAGTAACTTCAAGGTGTCAGATTCAAAGCTGGTCACTGATTCAACACCACTGAACCTCACGTTTAGCAACAGCGAGCTCTTTCCTAATTATTCTGCCATGAAATCACGATAGAAAACGTCACCTATCCTTGATTGGCATACGTTGTTGACGTTTCTTACTCAAGGTTGATTAGATTTCCAAATTACCGCTACATCTGAAAACTGAGCGGTTCTCGCTAAACCGAACACCTTAAGGTGACTTGGGCATATTGAAAGCTGACAAATGGTGAATCTGCATTTAACATAGCTGAAAAATATCTTCAAAAGGCATTGTAATCATGGAATGGCAAACTCGCTTTTCACCGCTCAACCTATCGACTCAAGATGCTCTACCAGAACTGTCTATCTCACGACTCGATCATCTAGGCATGATCACCATGGTAGGCGATGACAAAAAATCGTACCTGCATGGTCAAGTTACCTGTGATGTGGTTTCTCTAGAAAAAGACCAATCAACACTCGGTGC
>NZ_JAWOQN010000563.1:0-672 GCF_033337395.1 Vibrio sp. YT-19(2023)
AAACAAAAGAGCTTGTTTGATACTCGCTCTGTACCTTATCAACCAGAACCCAACAAAACGCGTGATGGCCTTTGCTTTGTATACTGTTCACTGATTTCTGTCGCAGTACTGGCAGTGTTAGGCATGGCGGTGTACGGCTCTCTAGTGACATTTTGGCCGTGGAATAAAGCGCTGACGCTGAACAATTACAACTTCGCAGAGATGAGTACCTATGGCTGGAGCCCGTTCTTTAATTCTCTCACTTTAGCTGGTTGGACTGCGCTGATTGGTACCGCTGTGATTTTTGTCGGTGCCTACTGTATTGAAAAAGGTCGTGCGTTTGGGCCAGTTCGTCAGGTGATGCAAATGCTGAGCGTGGTGCCAATGGCGGTGCCGGGCATGGTTTTGGGTTTGGGATACATCTTTTACTTCAATGATGTGAACAACCCATTGAATGTGCTTTACGGTACGATGGCGTTTCTGGTGATTAACACCGTAGTGCACTATTACACAGTCGGCCACATGACAGCGTTAACCGCTCTCAAGCAACTGCCTTCAGAGATAGAAGCGACGGCAGCATCGGTCAAGCTGCCTCAGTACAAGTTGTTCTTCAAAGTGACCTTACCGGTTTGTATGCCTGCTGTTTTGGACATCGCAACCTACTTGTTTGTTAATGCATTGACCACCACTTCT
>NZ_JAWOQN010000564.1:0-671 GCF_033337395.1 Vibrio sp. YT-19(2023)
AAAAGCGTACGCAAAGCCGTCGCTCAACCATCCAGCGTCTACGCCACTCACCGCCAGTGCTCGTAACCACTCCATTACGCCGCCTCCACTTTGGTTGTGTAGTGCTTAAATAGTGTTTCAATACGATCTGGGCTCAGAACATCCGAGTGGTGTCCGGACGCCACAATCTGACGGTTAACAACGTGCACTTCTGCATCTAAGCGACGCACCGCAGTGACATCATGATGAACCGCTAACACCGTTTTGCCCTGCGCGACAACTTCATGTATCAACCCTTCAAGGTAACGCACACCTTGCTCGTCCATCCCTGTTGTAGGCTCATCCAACACCAATAAGCTTGGGTCATCTAACAAAGCCTGAGCGAACAACACACGCTGTTGCTCACCACCAGAAAGTTGCCCCATACGACGATCTGAGCGAGCGGCCATGCCGACGCGATCTAATTGCACCAACGCACGTTGTGTTTGTTTGGTTTTACGGCGCCAGAATAGTGGGATTCGTGTTTGGTTCAGCAACACAAAATCCATCACCGTTAGCGGTAAGCTGGCTTCAAACATCGCTTTTTGAGGAACATAACCAACGTTTCCGCCAAGCTTATTGTGAGTCTTATTCGGCCAGTGAACGGAAATGTCGCCAGTAAAAGGCGTAAGTCCAAGTACGGAGCGCAACAA
>NZ_JAWOQN010000565.1:0-671 GCF_033337395.1 Vibrio sp. YT-19(2023)
CAGACCTTGTTGATCAACTTGATTTGATGTTAGTTGAAGTCGCATTGGGTGCAGATGAACTAATGGTCGTCAATAAATCTCAAAGCCTAAACCCATTTAAAGATGTAGGTCGTAACGATCCATGCCCTTGTGAGAGCGGTAAAAAGTTCAAGCAATGTTGTGGTAAGTAACACTATAAAAGCGAGTTACTGAATCGAACCCAATAAAAAGCCGACCCTAAGGTCGGCTTTTTATTATCTATATTTTTATACGCCTTAACGAATTGGATTCTTACGTTTCACCGGAAAGAACTGTGCAATCACGATCAACGCCAAAGCGACCAAGTTACCAGCGAAGATAACCACCAACCATTGTGGCATCGATAAGTCGAAGAACTGCCAAACAATTTTTGAACAATCGCCATACGCTTCAAACATCCAAGGAACCCATTGGTTTAACGGAGCCCAACTTGGGAAGGTGACAAAAAGATCACAAGTTGCAAATGGTGATGGATTGAACTGGTAATCAACATGCTGCATTGCAAGCATCAATCCTTTGTACGAGCTTAATCCCCAACCAATAAGCCCTAACCAGCGGAATAGTGCGTTGTTCGGTGCGATAAGTCCGATGATAGCTGCACCGCCAATACCCATCATTGCCACACGCTCATAAATACACATTACACATGGTGC
>NZ_JAWOQN010000566.1:0-670 GCF_033337395.1 Vibrio sp. YT-19(2023)
AACTGTGGTCGTAGCCAGATTGCATTCTCATATTCAATTCTGAACCGTGTTGTTTTGCTGCGGCTAATAAGACTTCCGGTTTGAGTTGCTCACTCAAGAAACCGTCCGCATCGCCTTGATCAACCAAAATTGGTAAGGGTGATTTTTCTTTCTTCAAAAGCTCACTTGCATCGTATTGCTTCCAACTTTCGATATCAGTGCCCAAGTATGCGGTGAATGCTTTTTGTCCCCACGGACACTGCATTGGGTTGCTGATTGGGCTAAATGCTGAAATCGAGCGGTATAGTGTCGGATTCTTAAGGCCAATGGTGAGCGCACCGTGTCCGCCCATGCTGTGGCCAGAGATTGATTTCACATCCGATACTGGGAAGTTGGCTTCGATGATGGCTGGCAGCTCTTGCGTGACGTAGTCGTACATATGGTAATGCAGTGACCACGGTGCTTGAGTGGCGTTGAGGTAAAAGCCTGCGCCTTGGCCTAAGTCGTAACTTGCATCATCGGCAACGCCTTCACCACGCGGGCTGGTGTCCGGAGCAATGATGGCAATCCCAAGTTCTGCCGCCATACGAAATGCGCCGGCTTTCTGCATAAAGTTTTCATCGGTGCAGGTTAAGCCCGACAACCAGTACAAAGCGGGTACTGGGTTGGATTTGGTTGCATTCGGCGGTAA
>NZ_JAWOQN010000567.1:0-669 GCF_033337395.1 Vibrio sp. YT-19(2023)
ATTTTTCTCGCCATTGGACCACCGTTACTTGAGCCACCGCCTGCGTTTTCTAGCACGAGAGTAACGATAACTTTTGGATCGTCAACCGGAGCAAAGCCCGTAAACAGGGCGTGGTCACGCAAGTGTTCCGCGATTTCATCTGCGTTGTACTCTTCGTTCTCGCCCAAGCCAAAGACCTGAGCTGTACCTGATTTACCGGCTGTCTGGTAGCTCATACTGTAGAAAGAACGACGAGCTGTACCACGAGTACCATGGTTTACACGGAGCATAACTTCTTTCGCAATATCCCAGTATTTTTCTGGCACATTTTGAATCGGTGGGTAGGTTACGTATTCAGAGGTTTCTTGTTCCTCAAAGTTATCACCATTATCGATGGTGGACTTTAGGAGGTGAGGAGCGGAAACCGCACCATTATTCACTAACACCGATGTTGCTTTCGCAATTTGCATAGGTGTCGCCGTCCAGTAGCCTTGGCCGATACCAACAGGAATGGTGTCACCTTTATACCAAGGCGTTTTGTGACGAGACATCTTCCAATCACGAGTTGGCATATTAGCCTTACTTTCTTCGTAGATATCGATGCCTGTGTAGTCACCAAAACCAAACATCATCATCCAGTTTGAAATTCGGTCGATCCCCAAGTCATAAGCAATTTGGTAGTAAAACGTA
>NZ_JAWOQN010000568.1:0-668 GCF_033337395.1 Vibrio sp. YT-19(2023)
CCAAGTTGGCGTGTCGACGGATGGTGGTGTCGTTGAACCACCTTCAAGCGCTTGTGATGCTGTGTCGTTGAGTAATGGGACATCAAGCAATATCGAATCTGCTTCGACAGGGCAGTGGCACTGCTTCACTATTGATGTGCCAGCAAACGGTTCAGACTTAACCATCACGACCGCAGGTTCAAATGGGGATGCCGACCTCTACGTTAAGTTGGGCAGTGCGCCAAGTTTGTCAAACTACGATTGTCGCTCTATCAGCTCGAATAGTAACGAAGTGTGCAGTTTTGCTACGCCAAGTGAAGGGATGTGGCATATTGGGGTTTACGCGTATAGCGGTATCAGTAACGTGAGTGTAACTGCGAGTTATACAGAACAAGAAGCCCCACCACCTTCTGGCGGTGTGACAACACAATCCATCAACAATGGCAAAACGTGGACGGCGATTGTCACGGGCTCAGGATTGCTTGGTGGCGTGTGGAACAACAACCCTAGTGATTCATGTGGCAATGATAGCGAGTGTAGCAAATCGGGTATTGATAAAAAAACTGGTTCGGTAAGCTTCACGCTGAGTGATGGGCAAACTTTTGTCATTCTCAAACCATAGCGACAAAGCATATTTCCTAAGGCTCTGAAATTCTCAGAGCCTTATTTTTCTCTTACGAATTTTTGAT
>NZ_JAWOQN010000056.1:0-13485 GCF_033337395.1 Vibrio sp. YT-19(2023)
AAACTCAGTATATTGTATAAAAGTCGGTCAACTTTAGGAGGTTTGGTTTCTCGTCTGAATTACGCAACAAAGCCCTTCACCAGCGAACTCCGCAATGAACTCCGTCGGGATGAAGCCATAGATAAATGAACCAATCGCAATGCCCATCATGAGATAAGGGAACACTTGCTTAAAGTCTTTCCAAGTTGATTGCCAAATACGTACCCAGCGGCTAGGCTCTTTCTCTTCCACGACTGTCGCTGTTGCACTACCGTCTGATGAACAGCAGGACACTTCCACTTTAGGTTCAGGTTTTGGTGCATCACCACAACAAGATGTTTTCGCCGCAACTGGCGTAGGTTCATTGCAGGCGCTGGTACTACAGCTTGATGCTGGTCTCGCTTCTTCTTTTTTCTTGCTTGAATCGCCACAAGAAGTACCGCACGAAGAAGAACCTACCGCTTGATATGCTTCTGGTTTGACGTAACGCTCAAACCCTAGTTTTTCAAGTACATAGCCTGCTACCACTGATACTGACATCGCAATAGCAAAGTAAAATACCGCAACTTTCCAACCAAAAGTCACCACAAACAAGGCAATAATCACTGGGTTAAGCAACGGGCTTGCAAATAGGAACACCATCATAGGTCCAAAACCTGCTCTTGCACGCAACAAGCCTTTTAAGAAAGGAATGGTCGAACACGAACAGAAAGGCGTAATCGAACCTAGCAACGCAGCAATGAAGTAACCTTTACCCTTTTTCGAGCTGAGAATAGATTGAATTTTTTCTGGCGTTAGAAAATCTTGCAACACACCGACAATGTAGCTAATTGCCAGAAATAAGATGATAAGTTCGGTTGCTAGAAACGCAAACATATCCAGCGCTTCTTTAGCCATAGTTATAATTTCTGTATTCACATTTACTCTCCTCGTCATTTTCGCTAACGAGCTTACCTGATAGATAAGCTTTTATTTCGATGATTCTAGAATTATAGAATCACAAAACAAAAGATCAACAAAATATTTCCATAAAAATGGAATAATAAGACTAGTCAATACTTATCAAAAAGTTACATGTCGTTAGCTATGCAGACTGGTTGTCGATGATAATTTCAGAGCATCTCGAATCCTTTTTATCAAACATAACCTAAAATTATCAAAATAAGAAAAAACCATAATTATTGCAGCACCACGCTCTGAGCTAGTATGACTTTCGACCATTCTTAATAATAAGGAAAACCTATGAGAGCGATAACTTACCAACGAGATAAAGATACTTTCTCTTTATCCGAATTACCTACACCAAAACTAGAAACCCAATTTGATGTATTGGTTAAAGTTAACGCTGTTGGTTTGAACCCTGTCGATGCAAAAATTCATTATTGGTCAGACATGGTCACTAACATGGATAACAATTTTGTTGGCGGGTTAGACGTATCAGGAGAAATAGTCTCTGTAGGCGATGCGGTCGTTGATTGGAAGGTTGGCGATAAAGTGTTGTATCACGGAAACATGAGACGCCATCACGGTGGATTCGCTGAATTTGCTATCCATGATTCAAGAACGCTCATAAAGCACCCTCAGGTTTCGGTTGAAGTGGCAGCATCTACACCTTGCGCAGCCTGGACCGCATATCGCGCTTTGGTAGACAAGCTCGATATTTCAAATCGAAGCAGCATTTTTATCGCCGGAGGTGCTGGTGGCGTTGGAAGCTTTGCTATTCAGTTAGCAAAGACATTTGGTGTTGAACAGATCATTGCTACTAGTTCAGAAGCTAATCACGCATATTTGTCCTCGTTAGGAGCAACCCATATGATTGATTATCATCATGAAGATGTAGTTCAGCGAGTAATGGACATTACCGGAAACCATGGCGTTGAGGTTGCACTCGATTGTGTAGGCGGCGATAACGACCGAATTGCAGCCTCGGTGTTAACCTTTGAGGGAGAAATGGTGGAGCTCGTCAAGACTGTCGACCCTTCTCAATATCCAGATGCCTTCTTAAAAGGCTTGGGCTTCCACCAAATAAGTTTGGGCTCTGGTCATGTCTTTGGCGAGAGAGGGTTTGCAAGTATCGTTAATGCCGGAAAGGAAGTGTCTGAGCTATTAGAAAATGGAGAATTGGAAGTACCGAAACTGAAGATCATCGGCTTAGAGGATGTAGGTAACGCACTCTTGGACATGCGAAATCAGAGAACAGTTGGAAAGATTGTCGTTAATCTGAACCAAAAATAATTAATAAAGATCTCGAGGCAAACTGGCAAAGTAATGAGCAAGTTAAAGCATCTTGTTACTTTGCCAGATATGAAAGACCTTTATTTTGTCTATAACGATGAATGAAAAACAAAACCTCTTGCCATACTTCCCTGCGCTTCACCAAAATTAGGCGTTTTCGAGAGTGTCTCTCCAAGTCGCTAGCAATTTAATATGACGTGGTTCAATCCCACAGCAACCACCAATAATGCTTGCTCCCTGCGCATGCCACTTTTTAGCATACTCAAGATATTCAGTCGGAGAGAAATGACGAACTTCCTGAATGGTCTCGTTGGCTTGGTGCGCTTGCTTTATCGGAGCAAAGCTATTTGCGAAAACACCTATCGTCAATTCTCTACCTGACTCACTCAATACTGCTTGTGTATCTATGATCGCTTGCTCGACAACTTCAGGAATAGAGCAATTGAAAAAGATACCTGAAACATTTGTTTTCAACAGCGTATTAACCGCGACTTTAAGAGATTCCCCTGAGCGAAGGCGAGGCAAAGAGTTAGGCTCATCCATTAAGGTGAAAGCAAGATAATTGGGCTTATCTGTTTTGGCTAAAATTATTGATAGAACTTCAACTTCAGCGAGGCTAGACACGGTCTCAGCTAACCAAATATCAACATATTGATCTTGAGCTTCAAATAACTCAGAAGCCACTTCCAGTGCCCTTTTCGGCTCGAATAATTCAGGCCTGTAAGACCCCATTACAGGAGGAAGAGAACCCGCAACGAGCACTCTATCGTTAGAGCTGGTGACTACATCTCTTGCAATTTTGGCTGCAGATTTTGCTAACTCAGTCCCCCGTTTTGCATAGAGTTCCTCGCCTAAGTGAAATGGAACACATGCATAACTGTTGACAGTGATAATCTCTGCGCCAGCGTCTATGAAATTCTCATGTGCCATTTTTACATATTGTGGTGATTCAATTAGCGCTTGTGCACTCCAAAGCGGCTGAGAAAAAGGGGCGCCAATACGTTTTAACTCTCGCCCCATGCCACCATCTAAAATTGTTACTTTCTTCATTTAGACATCCATACCGCCAAACATCCATAAGCTCTATTCAAACACAATTTTTATCAATTCAAAATGAAATTGTTATGTTTAAAGTGAACAAAAACTTAATGGCTGATTAAACACTCTAGTATTTACCAGACCTTTCATTCGGACCAAGATAATGTTATCGCCATTAACTTCGAGTAAAAAGCTCATTATCTATGTCTCTCGGCGAGGCGGGCGTTACGAGCCACAATAGTGCATGAAGTGATTGAGGGACTAACCCTCAATCAAATTTTCTTTTTATTATAAGACCTTAGATAAAAACTTCTGTAATCTAGGATTGGAGGGGTTATCAAAAAATCGCTCAGGAGAGTCAGAAACCAAAAGCTCACCATCTTCCATAAACAACACCCTATCAGCGACCTCTTTTGCGAAACCCATTTCATGAGTAACCACGACCATGGTCATTCCGTCCTTGGCCAAATCTTTCATCACATCAAGAACTTCTCCAACCATTTCAGGGTCTAGTGCTGATGTGGGTTCATCAAACAACATAATGTTGGGCTTCATTGCTAACGCACGAGCGATTGCGACGCGCTGCTGCTGTCCGCCTGATAAATGATTAGGATAATTATCCATTCTCTCCGACAGACCAACTTTATAAAGCAAATCTTTTGCTTCTTTCTTCACCGATTCAGGGTCACGTTTAGAAACCTTTAAAGGTGCTAACATGACGTTCTCTATCGCCGTTTTATGTGGAAAAAGGTTGAAGCCTTGAAATACCATGCCCACATCAGCGCGTAGTTTATTGATATCCGTAGATTTGTGGTACATATCGATACCATCTACGATAATAGACCCACTATTTATTGTCTCTAATTGATTGATCGTCCGTAAGAATGTTGACTTACCAGAACCTGACGGTCCTACGATGACAATCACTTCCCCTTTTTCTACATTTACCGATACGTCCTTGAGCGCATGGCAGCCATTAGGGTAAATTTTATTAATTGTTTTTGCTGAAATAATGTATTCCATTAATGACTCCACCATTAATCACTTGCTGCCAATTTCTTTTCTAACGTTTGTATTGCCCAAGATAAGGTACTAGTCAGAAGCAAATAAAGGGCCGCTACGGTAAACCAAACTTCAAATGGGGCAAAACTACCACTTACGACTTCCCTGCCCGCTTTTGTCAGATCAGTAATCGAAATCACGGAGACAAGTGAGGAATCTTTTATCAGGTTGATAAACTGCCCGGCTAAGGGAGGTAATGTCTGCTTAAACGCTTGAGGTAAAATGACATAAATCATCGCTTTGGGATAATTCATTCCTAGTGAACGCGCCGCTTCCATTTGTCCTCTTGGGATTGACTGGATTCCTGACCGCACAATTTCTGCGACATAAGCGGCGGTAAACACGGAGAGCGCTATCACTCCCGCAGTAAAGCGCTCAAGGTCAAGCACAGTACCAATAAAGAAGTAAACGATAAAAATCTGTACTAAAAGAGGCGTTCCACGAATGACCTCGACATACACAAGCGCCAGCTTTTTTAATGCCGGATTGCTGGATATACGCATTAGTCCGACAACTAAGCCCAACGCTAGAGCAATGATAAGTGACCAGAGCGAGATTTTAATGGTCGTCACAACACCATCTAAAATTGGGCCAGAGCGCCACTCTTTTATAGTTGCTAAGGTATCTCCTTCAAAAATAAGATCACCTTCATAGACGTCCACAGACTTATATTGGCTTAGTTCAAGAACAATATCACCATGAATACTCTCCAGAGCCAGTTGGTTATTCTCGTCGAGAATGATGTTCCCATCGACAGGCGCGGTAATGGATGAAGCAGCGTTAGTGGCAATATAAGGAAGGACACGCTCCCAATTCCAGCTGTAATCGATTCGCTTACCTGACAGATAGACAAGACCGCAAATTGATAGCAAAACAAGAACAAAAACAGCGTTCCACAATAGGGATTTAAAGTTATTTTGCATGTGATTCCGAGAATGACTTTGATTAAAGTTGGTTGGGTATTTGAATAAAGAAAAGCGTTAGCTTCACAGCACGAACCGTTTGGTTGGCGATGAACCGAGCCAGAAGCTAACCGCTCCTCTACAATAACAATATGATTACTTGACTTGCTTTAACCATTTATCGTCGTTAAACCACTTATCGTAAATGCGATCGTAAGTTCCATCGCCCTTAATTTGACGTAAATAGTTGTTTAAGAAGTTAAGCGTATCTGGATTTCCTTGCGGCACAGCCCAACCCAAAGGCTCGTAAGTAAACGGTTTAGCCAAGTGCATTAACTGCCCTTTGTTTTCCGCCACATAAATAGAGTTGTAAGGAAAGTCATAAACAAACGCATCTACCTTTCCGTTGGCAACCTCAAGTACCGCTTCAGACTGAGTTTCGTATAGATTTATCTTAGCTTTCGGAAGGTATCGTTTTACCGCTTGCTCACCCGTTGTCCCAAGCTTAGTTGCAACAACATAATCTGGACTATTGAGATCTCGGTAACTAGACACTTTACCTTCATGTTTGAGATCTACGAGAATAGATTGACCAATAACCACATAGGGATCAGCGAAATTCACCTGAGTATTTCGCATAGGTGTGATAGTCATCCCGCCCATAATCATGTGACACTTACCAGTCAACAGTGTTGGGATAATGCCATCCCATGAAGTGTTTACCGGCACAAACTTAACATCCATGGCACGCGCCATTTGCTTACCCAAATCGATATCAAACCCGATGTACTGCCCATTTTTTGCTGTCATTTCAAAAGGCATATACCCAGAATCAAAGCAGACTTTTAGCTCCCCTGTACTTTTGATGTCGTCTAAAATTGGGTCTGCATTAACCGTCGTCGAAACAGCTAACCCCAGTGCAGCAAAACACAATAACTTTTTCATGGATATTCCTTTATCATTTGTTGTAAAGTTTTTTTATACACGACAATAGAATAAAAAACCACAAATAATGACTTTTTAATCACTAGAATTTGTAGAATCGTCACTAAGACGGAAGATCTGAATGAAAATCTATACCAAGGCATTGCAATTGAATTGCATGCATTAAGTGATTAAGTTGTAGGCAGGTCACTATAACGACAACAAACATACGCTTTGACTGAATAGTCAGCGTTTCCGAAAGTGGTTTAATTATTAACGAAACCATACAGATATTCGCTTTTTCACATTGACCGTAATGTCAAAAGTGCTTGAGTTTTATTGTTGACAATTCTTCCATAGTCAATGGTCACAAATGTGATGTACAGCACATTTCTATAATGGCACTATCACCTTTGTCGAGAGATATTAACAAGGATTCGTTGGACATCTTGACTTTGTAATACAAATAAAAAGGTGACTATATGAAAAAACTAATGACGCTCTCATCACTATTATTATTCAGTTTATCTGCTACTGCTGGTATTCATGTCGAACACTCTACAAACAAAGTTGTTCTCAATGACTTTACGACAAAAGATGCCGCTTATAGCTCTGCGTTTGATCTTGTCGATGAATACCAAACTCTATCAAAACATGAACTTAGAAATCGTCTAAACATCATTGGAAGCGGTTTCCCTCGTGATATTGCAATCGATGATAGTAAGGTGAGAGTTGAAGAATACGCACTTAACCGTGATGAAGTTAAATATCGTGCAATCATAAACTTCGATTATCACTTCAGAACAAGTGACGGCGGTAAAAACTAAAAATCATCTGCACCTTTACTTTCTTAGAGCCCTTCCTATTTTAAGAAAGTAAAGGTGTCTAATCACATTGAAACGACTGCTTTTCATAAATCGCTCTCTCCTTACGTAAACAGTATCAATCCCTACCTCTATCGTTTTACATAAAAATCATTTTTCCAATCTTCATTGAGATACATTTCGTCGTTTGGCGCTTTGTCATTCGCTTGGTTCGCCATATGGATTCCACATCACTTAAATGAAAAAGACACTTGAAATTGAGTTTAATTTTCTATGAAGATTAACTAAATCTAAGATCGACAATTGTCGTTACATTTTTCTCGTTTATAGCAATATATAAAACTACTCTTTTCGTTTTAATTAACCATAAAGCGTGAAAATAAAAAAAGGCAACAAGACACTTCTTGTTGCCAAAGAAAAAATACATCATTCAAAAAATATGAAAATGAAAACTAGCAGTGGACTAGCTAACAAAACCATTATATTCAAAACACTTAAACAAGTAACGATCAATATAATCCATTATATATGGATGAAAATCAGCACTTATGAAATTACACCGATAAATAAAAAAGCCTGAAAATAGTTTCAGGCTTTTTAGCTTTATTAATTTTTTAGAATGAATATCTCGCAGCTATTGCAAGAATATCGTCTTCATTGTCTACATCTGTAATTCTGTATTCTGCTAGTGCTTTAAAATTAGAAGTCAAATCGTACTCTGCACCTAGTGAGTAGTAATCGACGACATCTTCATCATCACGCTCTAGATTGTTATAGCCAACTAGTGCCCAAAGCTTATCTGTTACTTCATAAGTGGCAACTGCTTCAATACCGGTGTAATCAATATTACTTTCAGAACCATCTTTAGCCCAGTTTTCACCATCACTGTATAAAACAGAGGCATAAAACTTGTCGTATTCAAATGCAATAGCACCCGTTAGCAGCTCTGCATCTTCTGCACCCGATTGCCCTTCACCTTCGTTGTAACCAAGCGCAACTTTGAAGCCATATGGCAACTTGTAGTCCGCCGCCGCACCATAAGAGGCTGCATCTGTTGACACTTCATCGTTTTCAGCCTGATAGCTAACATGAATATTCAAACCTTCATAGCTTGTCGTTAGCTTAAATACTGAATCGGAGCGACCGGTACCATATAGATCCGCACTTACGCCAGCAGCTTCATTACCAAACTCCGGGAAAATATCCGTGTAATCAGATACTAAAGTGACCGCACCGTATTGACGTCCATAACTTACTGTTCCGTAATCTGCACCAACTCCTACATAGCCTTTTCGGATATCAAATTCATCATCTTCAATCCCATCAGCATCTCTGCGATTAGACTTAAATTCCAACTCATATAAGCCGAAGGCATAAAGATCTTCATTTATTTTAGACTCACCTGAAAGTCCTACACGAATGTAGCTATTATCTCCGTCAGCATTTTTATCATCAGAGAAATAATACATCCCTTGCGCTCGGCCATGAATATTTAACACTGATTCTTGATCTTCATAAACTACGGCTGAATTTGCAGAACTTGCAGAGAAAAGTGCTGCGATTGCGATCGACGTTCTTGTCATTTTCATTTAATTACCACTACTTGTGTTGTTTGAATCGAGTGAAATTATGAACAGTGGCAATTATTTTTAAAGTGCAAATTCAACCATATTCTATGGATAAATATAAACAAGCCCTCAATCTAAAACATTATGTCCTAGTACTCATATTAGTTGAGATAATCCATCCAAACAGGAGGCATCCCTATTATTTTTTGAACAGTATCAATGAACAGTTTGGCTAATGGTTGTTGATTTCGGTGAGTATACATTGCATATATTTCCCCTATTGCGGGAAGATTATAATCAGGAAGCAACTGTACAAGATCTTGTTTACTCAAACTCTCCTGAAGAAAGAACTGCCCTATTAAAGCATACCCTAGATCAGATTTTACGGCATCGAGCATTAACTCAGTTTCATTCACGAAGTACTGCCCGTTGATATTATACGTTCTAACGTCGCTTGATGACTGGCTTGGCGCTATACGTAGCTTATCCGCCTTAAAGTTAGCATTAGAGTATATTACTGCTGGCATTTTTATAAGCTCTTCTGGAGAGCTCGGAGTTCCATACTTGTCAATAAAACTCTTTGATGCAACCAGTGCCATATTATTGCTTGCCAACTTACGTACTATCATGTTGGACTCTCGGATTGGTCCGATACGAAACACAACGTCAAAACCTTCGTGGATAACATCGACTCGATTATCATCGAGCAGCAGCTCTACAGTAATGTTTGGGTACTGTTTTATAAACTCTTTAACTGCCTGATTTAAGTATGCTCTGCCAAAGAAAGTGGAGCTTGATATTTTCAAGTTACCCTTCGGTTCATCCTGAAATGTAGCAGCAATACTACGAGTTTCAGTTAGAACCTCTCTTACTTTCTTAGCTTGCGCCACCATCTCAACACCTGCATTGGTCAGGGATAGCGAACGCGTGGAACGGTTTAACAGCCGTAAGCCCAATTCATCCTCTAGCTTTTTGATCTGTTTTGACAAAGCTGAACGATCTATATGATTTCTGTCAGCAGCCTTAGCAAAAGTTCCGTATTCAGAGACATCCAGTAGTAATTCAAGTTGGCTTGCGAGATCCACTGCACAATTCCTTATTTAGTTTTTATTCTTTATGTGATGGGAAATGGATTTTACAAAATTAATTTCAATTTTTTATGGTTCAAATTGCATCAGTGAATTGCAAATAATGCACGAATTAAAAACGCTTTAATTTTCGTCGCTATCTTTAGCTTCTGTTTAGTTATTCCTATCTATTATGGCTTATTACATTTAACAATACTCCACGTCTTTAAAACCCTAAACTGACCTTTTTCAAACCAAAAAGTGAGCATTTTGACCAATATTTAATCGTGCATTTTTATCACTACTCTATGTTCGCTGAGGGCCTATTTACCCATAGGTACAATGAATACAATGCCGTTCCTTTTAGTATGAACAGAATCATTTAGGGCGCGACAAATGTTAAAGAAAGTTTTCGGCATTGGCCTTTTATCCGTTTTAGCTGCTTGTGCAGACGAAGAGATAACCAAGCAACCTAATACTCCCTTACCTACGATAGACGTCTCCAAAGTCATCTATGAGCCCGTTCAATCGTGGTTCACCTTTACAACAAGGCTTCAAGCCCCAGAGAAAGTTTCTTTAATGCCACGCGTTTCCGGAGTTATTGAAACGGTAGAGTTCAAAGACGGACAGAGTGTCAACAAAGGCGACTTACTCGTCACTCTTGATGATCGAACCTTCAAAGCTCAGGTCTCACGACTTGAAGCGCAAGTTAAGAGTGCTCGAGCTGCGCTAGAGCAAGCAGCAAACGAACAAAAGAGAGCCGCTCAACTTGTTAAGCGAAAGGCCATCTCAGCGGAACAAGCAGAGGCCCGAGATACCGCAGTAAAACAACGCTCTGCAGAACTAATGGCCTTGCGTGCTCAGTTAGAATCTGCAAAGTTAGATCTTGAGTTTACGAAGATATATGCCCCTATTAGCGGCACTATTTCAAGAGCATTCATTACTAAAGGAAACAATGTAAACGCAAATCAAAGCGTTATATCAAACATTGTCTCTAACGATCAGGTATATGCATACTTTGATGTCGATGAGCGAACTTGGAACCGTTACTTCTCGACAATCAATGCCGACTCTAACTTACCTACTCGTCTTGAACTATCTGGACAAAATGGGCAGGAGTTTTTTGGACGCGTTGACTTTGTCGACAACTCCATCAACGAAAACACCGGTACTTTGCAGGTTCGAGCGGTATTCGATGCAACAAAATCAAACTTAAAAGTGGGATCATTTGGCCGAGTTCAGATATCAACAACCAAACCAGTTGAACGAGTTCTCGTTCCAGAGCGTTCTATTGGCACAGATCTAGAAAACCGCTTTGTATTAACACTCAATGAAGAGAATACGTTGCAATACAGCATCGTAACCTTAGGCGAACGTTACGGAACATTTCGTGCTATCGAGAATGGCTTGAACGCCGACTCAATTATTGCGGTAAATGGCCCAGCAAAAGTTGGCCCAAATAGCAAAGTCACACCAAAAAATGTCACGCTAGATATTAGCAATACTTCATTGATTATGGCTTCAAACTCAACATCGTTGCCAAATAAACGTTTAGCTCAAGACTAAGAAGACAACCGAATGAAATTTGCACACTTTTTTATTCAAAGACCCATATTTGCCTCTATGTTATCGCTATTGATATTAATAGTAGGCGCAATTTCACTTTTACAGTTGCCTGTGAGTGAATATCCAGAGGTTGTCCCTCCTACAGTCGTAGTTACAGCAAACTATCCTGGTGCGAACCCAAAAGTAATCGCAGAAACAGTTGCTACGCCTCTGGAGCAAGAAATTAATGGTACAGAAAACATGTTATATATGTTTTCGCAGGCAACCAGTGACGGCAGAATGACATTGACCGTAACCTTTGCTTTAGGTACGGACTTGGACAAAGCTCAGGTTCAAATTCAAAACCGCGTCACTACAGCTTTGCCCCGATTACCAGAAGCCGTCCAACGGTTAGGAGTTGTTGCCGAAAAAGCCTCTCCTGATCTCACCATGGTTGTGCATATATATTCTCCAGATTCTAGCCGTGAAGTCAGTTATTTAGCTAACTACGCTAATTTAAACTTGAAAGATGAGATAGCTCGGCTCGGAGGCGTTGGTGATGTGCGCCTTTTCGGTGGTGACGAGTACTCAATGCGCTTGTGGTTAAATCCAGATGAGCTCGCTTCTAGAAATCTAACCGTAATGGACGTTGTCTCCGCCGTCCGATCTCAAAACCAACAGGTGGCAGCAGGCTCATTAGGTGCACAACCAGCCGCTAATGAAAACCAATTCCAAGTTTTGTTGAACGTAAAGGGCCGCTTGGAGAATATTGATGAATTCAACGACATCGTAGTAAAAGTTGACGAAACAGGGGCTTTGACACGTCTTAAAGACGTTGCACGCGTAGAGCTAGGTCAAAACTCTTACGCACTGCGCGCCTTGTTAAATGGTAAACCAGCGGTGGCGATGCCCGTATTCCAGCGCCCTGGAGCTAATGCTATTGAGCTATCTAATCAGGTTCGTTCAACCATGGACCGTTTACAAACAGCCTTTCCAGCTGGAGTTTCATATGAAATAGCCTACGACCCGACCGTCTTTGTTCGTGGTTCGATAGACGCGGTGGTTCATACTCTGCTAGAGGCAATTGTACTTGTTGTTGTCGTAGTCATTTTGTTTTTGCAAACATGGCGCGCGTCTATCATCCCTATCATTGCGGTGCCTGTTTCATTAATCGGTACGTTCGCTGTAATGCAAATGCTCGGAGTATCGATTAACACACTTTCGTTGTTTGGGCTTGTTCTCGCCATAGGCATCGTCGTCGATGACGCCATTGTCGTCGTCGAAAACGTGGAACGGAACATCCATAATGGTCTTGCACCACTAGAAGCAACGAAACAAGCAATGACCGAAGTTACCGGGCCAATTATTGCAATTGCTTTAGTGTTATGTGCGGTGTTCATCCCGACGACCTTTATTACAGGGTTATCCGGTCAGTTTTATAAGCAGTTCGCACTAACAATTACGATCTCGACGATTATTTCAGCAATTAACTCGTTGACGTTATCGCCTGCATTATCAGCACTGCTATTACAAGATAAGAACGCAAAACCCGATCGGCTAACCAAGCTCTTGGATGCGGTTTTTGGTAAGTATGTTTTTGCGCCATTCAATAGAATTTTTGAGTATAGCTCGAACCAATATCAAGCTCTGGTCAAGAAGCTGATTCGTTTTAGCCTTGTTGTTGTGGTGGTATACATTGCGTTACTCGGGGGAACGGTTTCTCTATTCAAAGCGGTTCCTGGAGGATTCATTCCTCAACAAGATAAGCAGTATTTAGTTGCGATCGCCCAACTTCCAGATGCAGCAAGTTTAGATAGAACAGAGTCCGTTATTAAAGAAATGGAAACCTCGCGCTGGCAACACCTGGCGTAGCACAAACCATTTCTTTCCCAGGCTTATCGGTCAATGGTTTTACTAACAGTCCGAATAGTGGCATCGTTTTTGTTACGCTTGAGGACTTCGATAAACGAAATGATCCAACTCTCGGAGCAAATGCGATTGTTGCATCTTTGAATAAGAGCTTTTCAATCATTGATGAAGCCTTCGTTGCGATTTTTCCACCACCACCAATCCAAGGACTTGGCTCTACTGGCGGCTTTAAACTTCAAATCGAAGACCGTGCGAACAAGGGGTTTGATGAGCTCTTCAAGCAATTGAACTTGGTAATAAGTGAGGCATCAACAAGACCCGAGCTGATGGGATTATATTCCACATTTCGTATACAAGTGCCGCAGATGGACATCCAAATAGATCGTGAACAAGCGATGGGCTTTGTTGCGTAATTCAGACGAGAAACCAAACCTCCTAAAGTTGACCGACTTTTATACAATATACTGAGTTT
>NZ_JAWOQN010000569.1:0-668 GCF_033337395.1 Vibrio sp. YT-19(2023)
TATGCATATTGTCGCCTTCCATCTTCGCTCAGCCCTCTCTTGTTTTTGGTGTAGTGCCACAACAATCGGCCACCAAATTAGTTCAACAATGGCAACCCTTACTGCAACGTTGGGGTGAGCTTGCCGGAGTTGAAATCAAATTTGCTACTGCGCGTGATATTCCTACTTTTGAAGCCCGTTTATTGGCTGGAGAATATGACATCGCGTACATGAATCCTTATCACTTTACGTTGGTGAACCAAACTCCGGGTTATACGGCGTTAGCAAGAGCGAAGAACAAGCGTATTACAGGGATTATTGTGGCGAGAAAAGGGCAGTCAGTTACTCTTGGTGATCTGCAAGAAGAGACGATTGCTTTTCCGGCACCGCGCGCGTTTGCGGCTTCTATCATCACGCAATCTGAACTAGAACAGAAAGGCATCAAATTTACGCCCAAATATGTGGGCTCGCACGATTCGGTCTATTTAGGTGTTCTGAAAGGCTTGTATGTCGCTGGTGGTGGCGTGAAGCGTACCTTTGAGAGCTTGCCGAGTGAAACCAAAGAACAACTGAGCGTGATTTATACAACCGCAGGTTATACCCCTCATGCCATTGCAGTCGCGAATGAGGTAGATGAAGAGATGGCTTTGGCATTGCGAGCGGCGATCTCACAACTCAATGAGGATCCC
>NZ_JAWOQN010000570.1:0-667 GCF_033337395.1 Vibrio sp. YT-19(2023)
TTTGATTGCTCTTAATATCGGTTAATGCGGCTTTATGGCCAACACCTGGTTTAAGCTCAATCAAGCCCGCATCAGCGAGTAGTAACAGCCCTCGGCCTCCATTAGTTGGGTCGTTTGGAATGGCAATTCTGGCACGGTTTGGTAACTCTTCTAACGAACGGTATTTATTGGAATAAATACCCATGCGCATCAAGATAGATTGGCCAATTGAAACGAGCTGAGAGTTATGACTGCTGTTGAAATTATCCAAAAAAGGTTGGTGTTGGTAGCTGTTAATATCGATGCTACCGTCACTCAGCGCGGCGTTAGGTGTCACGTAATCAGAGAACTCGATGACTTCAACATTTAGCCCTTGTTTTGCCGCTTCTTTCGCTACTGCTTCAACTACTTGTGCATGTGGCCCAACCGTAGCTCCGACTTTGATTACTGAATTATCTTTTTCTCCGCAGGCACTTAAGCTGAGCGCAGCAGCGAGAACCCAAGACAACTTTTTGATGTGACCTAAATTTGTCATCGTAACTCCATTTTATATTTAGACGTCTATACGGCTATCCTATCAGGAATATATAAACGGTCAACGACTAAAACATTGAGGGATCATTTGAAGGTCACAAGGGCTGTAGAGCACGAATTTTATCGAGCAGATGGTTAAGAGAGTTGAAAGGGT
>NZ_JAWOQN010000571.1:0-667 GCF_033337395.1 Vibrio sp. YT-19(2023)
TGGTCGAGGGTCAGCTCGACCGGCAGGGCAAATTCGACCTCCTTGAACAGCCGCCCATTGGCGCGTTCATACAGGTCGGCAGCATCCCAGTAGTCGGCGGGCCGCTCGACGAACTCCGGCATGTGCCCGGATTCGGCGTGCAAGACTTCATCCATGTCGCGGGCATACTTGCCTTCGCGCTGGATGTAGTCGGCCTTGGCCCTGGCCGATTGGCCGCCCGACCTGCTGCCGGTTTTCGCCGTAAGGTGATAAATCGCCATGCTGCCTCGCTGTTGCTTTTGCTTTTCGGCTCCATGCAATGGCCCTCGGAGAGCGCACCGCCCGAAGGGTGGCCGTTAGGCCAGTTTCTCGAAGAGAAACCGGTAAGTGCGCCCTCCCCTACAAAGTAGGGTCGGGATTGCCGCCGCTGTGCCTCCATGATAGCCTACGAGACAGCACATTAACAATGGGGTGTCAAGATGGTTAAGGGGAGCAACAAGGCGGCGGATCGGCTGGCCAAGCTCGAAGAACAACGAGCGCGAATCAATGCCGAAATTCAGCGGGTGCGGGCAAGGGAACAGCAGCAAGAGCGCAAGAACGAAACAAGGCGCAAGGTGCTGGTGGGGGCCATGATTTTGGCCAAGGTGAACAGCAGCGAGTGGCCGGAGGATCGGCTCATGGCGGCAAT
>NZ_JAWOQN010000572.1:0-666 GCF_033337395.1 Vibrio sp. YT-19(2023)
GAACTGGCCATCCGCCAACACGCGCAGCAAACGAGTTTGGATATCCAGCGGCATGTCCCCGATTTCGTCCAAAAAGAGCGTGCCTCCGTTGGCTTGCTCGAAGCGGCCTTGACGAACACTGTTCGCGCCCGTAAATGCGCCTTTTTCGTGACCGAACAACTCAGACTCAATCAAGTCTTTTGGAATCGCGGCCATATTGCGAGCGATAAAAGGGATGTTGGCGCGAGGGCTATGGCGGTGAAGGGCATGAGCAACCAGCTCTTTACCCGTACCGGACTCCCCGTTGATCAGAACGGAAATCGACGAGCGAGAAAGGCGGCCAATAGCGCGGAACACTTCCTGCATTGCTGGCGCTTCACCGATGATCTCTGGCGTGTCGGCCGGGGCATCTTCTGAAGACAATTGCTCGCGTTTGTTTTCATGGCTGTGGGCAATCGCACGTTCGACCAGCGTTAAGGTTTCATCGATATCAAATGGTTTTGGCAGATACTCGAACGCGCCTTTTTGATAGGCGTTGACGGCAGCATCTAAGTCGGAATGCGCGGTCATGATGATCACGGGTAAATCAGGGTAATCACGTTGCACTTGCTTGAGCAGTTCTAATCCGTCGATGCCGGGCATGCGAATATCAGACACCAGTACGTCTGGCACTTCGCGCTCAAGCGC
>NZ_JAWOQN010000573.1:0-666 GCF_033337395.1 Vibrio sp. YT-19(2023)
ATTACATGGTGGCGAACCTCGTCGGTTTGTCATTTGCTATCGATGAAGGTATTGCGGCTTATGTTCCTGTCGCACACGATTATTTGGATGCGCCAGAGCAACTGGATCGCGATTGGGTTCTTGAGCAGCTGAAACCAATTCTTGAAGACGACGCTCAAGCGAAAGTCGGTCAGAACCTAAAATACGATGCGTCTGTGCTGGCACGTTACGGCATCGAGATGAAAGGCATCAAATACGACACCATGTTGGCGTCTTACGTTTACAACAGCGTAGGCGGCAAACACGACATGGACAGCTTGGCACTTCGTTTCCTACAACACAGCTGCATTTCATTCGAACAAATCGCGGGTAAAGGTAAAAACCAACTGACCTTCAACCAAATCGAGCTTGAGCAAGCATCGCCATACGCAGCTGAAGATGCTGACGTCACGCTTCGCTTGCACAATCGTCTGTTTGCTAACATCGAACAAGATGAAAAGCTAAAATCGGTTTACGAAGAAATCGAAATGCCGCTAGTCCCTGTTTTGTCTCGCATTGAGCGCACTGGTGTTCTGATTGATGACATGAAGCTGAGCGCTCAATCGGTAGAAATCGCGGCCCGTTTAGAAGAGCTTGAACAAAAAGCTTACGAAATCGCAGAACAAGAGTTCAACATGAACTCGCCGA
>NZ_JAWOQN010000574.1:0-666 GCF_033337395.1 Vibrio sp. YT-19(2023)
TCGCACGTTTTGCTGCAAAACTTGCCTCGCTGGGATTTACGGTAGCAAAAGAAACCATGCAACTCATGCGCGACATCGCAGACTCTGGTGAACTCAATACGCTAACCCCAGAACGCGTGTGGCAAGAGTGGCATAAATCGCTTTCAACGCCTCGTCCCGATGTGTTTTTATCAGTATTGCGAGATTGCGGCGCGTTAGCTGTCGTGCTACCAGAAATCGATGCGTTGTTTGGGGTGCCTCAACCTGAAAAATGGCATCCAGAGATCGATAAGGGTATCCATACGTTGATGGTAGCAGAGCAAGCCGCAAAGCTAAGCACGTCACTCCCTGTTAGATTTGCCGCACAGGTGCATGACTTAGGGAAAGGAGTGACACCAGAGCGCGAATGGCCTAGCCATAAAATGCATTGTCATACCGGTTTAAAGCTAATTAAAAAACTGTGCGAACGTGTACGTGTACCGAATGAATTTAAAGATTTAGCGCTCATGGTCTGCGAGCAACACTCCAACATTCATCGCGCCGCTGAGTTAAAGCCGCAAACCATCATCAAAATCCTGAACAAGTTTGATGTATGGCGCAAGTCGGAGCGCCTAAAAGACATTCTAATTTGCTGCCAAGCGGATCATGCAGGCCGCAAAGGTTTAGAAGATCTACCATATCCACAAG
>NZ_JAWOQN010000575.1:0-665 GCF_033337395.1 Vibrio sp. YT-19(2023)
TTATATCCTTATCAAAAAGAACAGCATTGAGCCTTTGCTGTATCGTCACGCGACACACGGCGAAGATCAGTACGCTCATCTTGTTTATTTAAGTGGACCTGTACGTGAGGTGATTCGTCGCGGAACAGAAGTGAGTTATATCGAAACTGGCGTGGAACCGTTCACTATCGAATCAGGCAAAATGGTTGCACCAACGATACCGATGCTCAACACCAATATCGACGAGCTAAACCTGTATTACGACTACGTTCAAGTAGGGCGTGCGCGTGAAGCCGGTGTTCCAACTCAGGTATTACGCATTGTGCCGAAAGACGGACTACGTTATTCCTATGTCCTTTGGATTGACGAAAAGAGCAAATTGCCACTTCGCGCCGATCTTGTCGATCGTGATGGCGAGATGCTAGAGCAATACCGCACGATCTCTTACACAGTAAACCCTAAAATTGCAGAGTTGATGAGCGGCCTTGAAGACGTTCAACTTCCTGCTGTGCTTACAATGCCGAAAGGTGAAATTGGCACGAGCAATTGGACTGTAGGCTGGACTCCAGACGGTTTTCATCCAAACGATCTCAACCGCTACCGTATGGCATCAACAGACCAAATGGTAGAAAGTCAGTTGTATTCTGATGGCTTGTTCAACTTCTCTGTTTACGTAGCAAACAAAG
>NZ_JAWOQN010000576.1:0-664 GCF_033337395.1 Vibrio sp. YT-19(2023)
CGTCTAGCGCACGAACCATGTCTTTCTCACGACCATCGATACGTGGGTTACCCGCGATGATGCTACGACGTACAACAGTCTTCTCTAGATCGTGGAAGATTGTGTGGATTTCTTTAGTATCCGCTTCAGGATCTTGAGCAAGTAGTGCTTCATTTACTTCTGCTGCAATCTCATGGATGCGGTCGTAACGAGCCATTTTCTCAGTGATTTGGTAAGCCTCAACAAGCTTAGCTTCAGCAAGTTCAGCAATCTTAGTCTTAAGTGCTGTATTTTCTTCTGGAGCAACCCAATCCCAAGCTGGAGTAGCAACTTCAGCTTTGAACTCGTTGATAGCGTTGATTACAACTTGTTGTTGATCGTGACCGAACACAACTGCTGCTAGCATTTCTTCTTCAGTTAGGTTGTCAGCTTCTGACTCAACCATTAGTACCGCAGACTCTGTACCTGCAACCACTAGATCTAGACGCGATGCGTTTAGCTCAGTTTGGCTAGGGTTAAGAACTAGCTGACCATCGATGTGACCAACACGTGCTGCACCGATAGGACCATTGAATGGAATACCAGAGATAGCAAGAGCCGCAGATGTACCAATCATTGTTGGGATATCTGGTTGAACGTCTGGGTTTACAGATACAACCGTTGCAATAACTTGCACTTCATTTTT
>NZ_JAWOQN010000577.1:0-664 GCF_033337395.1 Vibrio sp. YT-19(2023)
ATTTAAGGGGGTTCTCATGGGTATCCGAGACAACATTGCCGCTCTGGAGCAACAAATTTACGTTGCTTGTTCAGAGGGAGACTACGAGACGGTCAACATGCTTGAGCATCAACTCGAATACTTGCGTGGCAAAGTGGAACATCCATTAGATGATGACCCTTATGCCTTAGACACTCGATTCGAGTGGGAAGATGACATGACCAAATAGAAAAAACCTCCGGCATTTACCGGAGGTTTTTGTTTTTAGGTTTAAAACGCAGAGCTTTATTCTGCCATCAGCTCATCAAGTGCATTAACTGACGCAGCGACTTGCTCGTCCAATAAACCTTGCTGAGCGTTGTATGTATCTAGCGGTTCGGCAGCAATCTCGATACTTTGGCAAGTGTTCATTAACGCAGTAAGACCTAAACTCCCCGCACTGCCTTTTAGTTTATGAGCGAGATTTTTCACTGCTAGGCTGTCATTTTTTTCTGCTGACTCAACCAACTGTCCAAGTACATCCGCACTGGTATTTCTGAACAAGTCGATGATATGCAGCATTTTTTCTCTGCCTAAAATCTTCATGTCGGACTGGATCACGCTTGGATTAATGATGACCATTTCTGGTTCCTCTCGTTGTTGGTGGTCTTGTTCGACCTGATTTTCAATAGTTAGATTGGTATCG
>NZ_JAWOQN010000578.1:0-664 GCF_033337395.1 Vibrio sp. YT-19(2023)
CAGTAGATAAAGTTGAACAAGCACTACAGCAACATCCTGATACAAAAATTTTGGCTTTTGTACATGCTGAGACATCAACAGGTGCTGTCAGTGATGCGCAAACTCTAGGTAAGTTAGCCAAGCAATATAATGTGTTGTCGATTGTGGACGCCGTTACATCGTTAGGCGGCGTACCGTTAAAAGTTGATGAATGGCAGCTTGATGCTGTGTACTCGGGCAGTCAAAAGTGTTTGTCGTGTGTGCCTGGCTTGTCTCCGGTGACGCTGTCTCCGGCTGCTATCGAAAAAATTCAATCGCGCACTACGCCAGTTCAAAGTTGGTTCCTCGATCAAAGCTTAGTGTTGGGGTACTGGAGTGGGGAAGGTAAGCGTAGCTACCATCACACAGCTCCAGTGAATAGCCTATATGCATTGCATGAAGCGCTGCTTGTGTTACAGAACGAGGGGCTTGAGAACGCGTGGGCTCGCCATCAATTGATGCATGAGAAGTTGAAAGATGGTCTTCAGAAACTGAGTTTTGAATTTGTAGTGGAAGAAGCTTACCGTTTACCTCAATTGAACGCGATTTATGTGCCGGAAGGGATCGATGAAGCGAAAGTTCGCGCGCATCTACTTGAAACTTACAACCTTGAAATTGGTGCAGGGCTAGGTGCGTTAGCTGGCAA
>NZ_JAWOQN010000057.1:0-13067 GCF_033337395.1 Vibrio sp. YT-19(2023)
TGCTTGTCATGCTTCACCTCGTTAGTGATTGTACTCACTTAACTCGGTGTCCAAAACTGCTGGTGCGGATCAGTATATAGGTAACTCAGCACCTTTTGCTCGTTTACGGAAGGTGGTGGAGTAAAAATAGACGCCAACCTTAAGTCCATTATTTAGAGCAATACTTTGTTAATTGGCATAAGTTTTCTTGGTTTCCAATAGGTACACTTTTCGCTTTCGTCGTTCACTCTTTTATCTAACTTTATTGAGTGCATGTCGAAAATCTTCAATCTTTTGCTAAGAGCGTTTTTTACTATGTAAAAAACAGAGGAGAATGACCATGAAAAAACGACTCAACTATATTGAAGTAGCGCCAAAAGCAATAGAAATCCTATACGCTCAGGAAGCTTACTTCCATGAACAATTTAGCCAATCAGAAACCATGAACATGATCATATGGGAACTGGTTAAGTTACGCATATCGCAAATCAATCAATGTGCATTTTGTATCGACATGCATAGTAAAGATGCGCTTCAGTTAGGTGAAAAGCCGGAACGCATATGGGGGCTTAGTGCATGGAAAGATATGCCATTCTACAGCGATGCAGAACACGTTGCACTAGGCTGGGCTGAACTACTAACTGCTGGCCTACCAGTAGATGATGATACCTATCAGCTGACCTTGAATACCTTTGGAGAAGAAGCTATGGTCAACCTAACAATTGCGATCAACGCGATCAATAGTTGGAACCGAATAGTTAAGGCATTTAAGCCAAAGGTTGGAGTCTATAAACCTCGATAATTCTATTTGACGGTTCTTACTTGTAAGCCACTGCTTATACCTCAACTTAATAGGATGAAAAGTACATGTGTATCACTTTCTCATTTAAGTTGAGGTTAAATAGGATGATTCATTTGAACTTAGAATTTGATATTTTAAAACCTCAAAAGGCTTTAGCTGGCTATGTTCAAGCCATTTGGTCAGCATCCGTCAAACCTGATACGACGCAAACCGTACGTAAACAATTACTCAGTGATGCTGGTACAGGTGTGGTATTCATTTTACAGAATGAAGTACAAATGGATGGTGAGTGGCAGACGCCGGGGGTTGTCCTACTGCCTATAAGCATTCTGGCACATCAGGTCTGCCTACCGCCAGGCGCGGTGATGACTGGCGTACGCTTTCATCCTGCTGTTGGTTATCAACTATTTGGTAAACGTCTGGAACAGCTATTGCGGATTCAAGACGACCACCCTTTGGCTTCTTCTGCACTAGCAACATTTGAGTCTCTGCAAACAGCGCGTTCGCCATATGCAAGGATTTCTACGTTATATCGCTGGGTTCAAACACTGATTGAGGAATATGAACCGCAGTATGTCGGCCACATTATTGAACAACCTACAGGGACCATCAGTCAGCGCCAGAGAGAGCGCAATTTTCAGAAATGGTTGGGGATTACTCCTAAACATTACCAACGCATTAAACGAGTGAAGCACACTTTAGAGCAACTCCGAGCGCAACCCGATCTTACTTTATCGGAATTGGCGCTGGAGCAAGGCTTTTCCGATCAAGCACACATGACTAGAGAGTGTAAGCAGATTGCGCGCATGACACCGAAGCAGTATGTCCGAAAGAGAAACCTCTAAGCCTTATTAGCTTTCTACATCAAACCCAATTGATTCAGAATCGACGATATACTTGCTACAATGTTCGATCATATATCACCTACTTTTTAGAACGCTCATTCCAGCTTGATGTGAGTTGGTTAGCTCGCTTTTGATGCTGCGTGCTGCTCTACCATAAACGCGATCACTTCTTCGTTTAAGCAAGATTTGCTGATGTATTGGCGTTGTTTACCAAGGTGAAGGATAAAGCCCAAATCAGTTTGTTCGAGTTGGTCGATATCATTCCAAGCGAGGCTGCGGTCAACTTTACCGCTTTTGTAGCGTACGCCATCTGCATTCACTTCAAACACCACTTTACTGCCGCGGCTTGAGCTGATGGTTTGACGCCACAGCCACCAAGTTCTTTTGAAGTAAACGCTGCACGCTTCAATCACACTCAATACGATAAAGAACCAACCGACGTAACCGTTAGGTAGCAGTTCAAACTCCAATAAAACCACACCAAAAATTAGAAAGAGGATCCCTTTCAAATACGCTTGCGGGAACTTAACTGGCTGGCTAGTTTGATCATAACACTCAGCAAAAAATGGCTTGTCGAGTGTGTATTCTGTAGTGAATTCGAAATCTTTAGACATGTATGGTTACTTCAAGGCTTCTGTAAATGAGTATTCTTGGTTGCACTCTTGCAACGCGAGCATTGTAGCGCTTCTCTGGCTTTATCTTTAGCCCTTTTGATGCTGTTTTGTAAATCAATGATAACGAAACATTAGAAGGCCTCGGTGCACTTGCCAAGATCAGACAAGGCGAACCACCTGGCTCGCCTTGTGAATTAATGACCTATGTAACTTCTTGAGGTTTTTACTTTAGAGGATCGTTGTCTGGCAACGCACTGTGTATCCATACTGCCAGTCGGTGTTTGATGCTTGCGCCGTCTAGCTTGCTTTCCGGCAATGGCGTGATCTGTTTTGCATCGACCAAGAATAGGTAAATCGCTTTTACTCTTAGAGGTTGTGGTGACTGAGGAAGGTCAAAACCTTGTAGCTTCGCCATCTTCCCACCAATCTCTAGTGCCTTCTTAACCAGTTTGTCTTCATTGTGAAGCTTGGAGCTTTTTGACATTGATAAATCCTCTTCTTCGCTTCAATTAAGAATACATGAAGTGTCACGTATGGCGTGTTAGTAAGCTCGCATATTGAGAAGTTTATGCCTTCTTACCGAGTAACTGATTGAAAAACGACCTTAATTCGTCATCACCAAGATTGAGCAGGTAGTCACCAATATACCATTCAACAATGGATTGATTTGGATGTGCCGTGACTTGCGGGTTATCAAACCAAATGCCCTTTTCCGTGGCAAACGTGTGTTGGAGTTCTTTCAACTTTTCACAGCTGAAAGGTAGGATCAGGTACAACATGTTTGCTCGAGGTGCTGCCGAACGGCATTGCCGCAGACACTACATAAGGTGTTCTATTAATGATTTATTTAGAACAGAGATCATGCTCACCGTAAACGAGCCACTTTGGCAAATATGCGGTTTCTGGAATTGTCCAGCCATACTTATCGTATGCCAATGCAGCAAGACCAGTCAGTTTCAGAGAAACATTTCCTTTTGGCGAATAGCGAACATCTTCATTCATGTAGAACTGGTAATGCGCCTCTAACGCATCCCTCAGTGCTTCTTGATAATGTGCCTCATCGCCATCGATAATGGCAACAAACACATTCACAAATGGAATAAACAAAGAGTGTACATATGGCACTCTGGTTGATTCTAAGTATTGCGGGGAGGATTTCTCCATCACAGTTTGCAATAACTCTGGTAACGCTGATGAATTGCTAAATACACCGTTAACGAACTCGACTAGCGCAACATCGAATGGATCTTTTAAACGCACTAACGACTCATCCATGATGGTCATCAGCTCTACGCAGCGCCAATCTCTCGCGGCCATCGCTAAACAGATTTCATCCAACCAAGCATCCATCGTTCCCCCTGCAATAGAACGGTTACCTACTTCCGAAAAATGTCGGTGCCCAACGGAGAATTCAACCACTTTGTCTGAATGATTGGCCAGCAAGTACACGTTATTCAGTAACTCAAGCGCTCTTTTTATATAAGCTGGCGAGGCCTGATGTTGTCCGTATTTTGAAGCAGTGAAGAATGAATCAAGCGAATACCAAGCGTCGCCTTTCATTCTTTTGAGAGGTTGCTGATAAAAAGATTGTTTTTCATCAAGCATTTCTTCCCAGAAGTTGTAAAAATCTTCATCTTCCTCACGAAAAATACGCAATTTTCTTTCTTCAGGTATCTCTAAATAATGATTCTTCATTGCTTCCATCGTTCCCTAGCCTCGCATTATAAGTTGTTCTAATTTTTTGCCGTGATGATATTCATACTCAAAATCAAGCCGTGAATGATGCCGAAGTTAATTTATAAAATCAATTTATAATCAGTATGTTGTATCGAAAGTTAATGCTTAACTGAAATGAATCGAAAAGCCGAAAAACATTTGAAATATAAGGCTACCGCACAAGCCGCGATGGGTAAGCCAGAACGTACCTGTCCATAAACAGTGGACGACGAACACTGACTTTGTGGAGTAAAGATAGACAGATATTCACCATTGTGTTCGCCTTTCTTTTTCTGTCGCTTTCGATAATACTCTTGCGCAATATTACTCAGCTGGAAAATTTTATGCCTCAAGCAAACTCTGTGGTCGTACTCGACTTTGAAACCACAGGTCTCTCTCCTACTTTAGGTGATCGCGCAATAGAAATTGGTGCAGTAAAGTTAGTCAATGGCGAGGTTGTAGATAGTTTTCAGCAACTCATGAACCCCGGTTTCAGAGTGAGTTCTTTCATTGAGAACTACACCGGCATTACCAACAATATGTTGCGATCGGCACCAAGCTGCGAAGAGGTAATGGCGTCATTTAGTGAGTTCATTGCTGGCGAGAACCTTATCGCTCACAACGCGTCCTTCGATAAACGATTTTTAGATGCAGAGCTTGAACGAATCAACTGTGGTTATTCGGGTGAGTTTGCTTGCTCCTTACTGGTAGCAAGACGGCTCATTCAAGAAGCCCCATCACATAAGCTAGGTGAACTTGTTCGCTATAAAAATATCGACAACGACGGTGTTTTCCACCGTGCACTAGCCGATGCGCAAATGACAGCCAAGCTTTGGCTCTTAATGGTCGAAGGGATAGAAAACTCAGGCATCGAAAAACCAAGTTTTAAGTTGATGCAAACGGTCAGTAAAACAGCCAAAGGAAAAGTCGACCTGCTACTCGCCAAAAGCCGTGCGTAACACCCTCCGAACTAAAAGCTGATTCTAGTCTCTTCGACGTTTAAGTGATTTTCGATATACATGCGATATTGGTTATCCCAGTTAATTTCCTGATCCGAAAGCGGTAGTTCGCTGGTCTCACCAACCAAACTGGCTTACTATGCCAGGTACCTAAAACGCTTTGTGAGTCACTCATGAGCAGAAAAAATAACAAAAATCTCAGCATTCTTCTTAAACTCAGCACCTTTATTGCACCTTATAAATGGCGGGTTGCGGCAGCCTTGGTTGCCCTTGTCGCGACAGCAAGTTTGACGTTATCCGTTGGCTATGGAGTGCGCATTCTTATCGACCAAGGCTTTGCTCAGCAATCATTGCAAGAGCTCACCAATGCGATTCAGTTTATTGTCGGTGTCACATTGTGTATTGCCATTGGGACTTTCTTTCGCTTTTACCTTGTCTCTTCCGTAGGTGAGCGCGTTAGTGCGGATATTCGCCTTGCGGTGTTTAACCATGTGATTACGCTGCATCCGAGCTATTTTGAGACCAACAGTAGCGGCGACATAATGTCGCGCCTGACTACCGATACCACATTGCTGCAAAGCATTATTGGTTCATCGTTCTCGATGGCGATGCGTAGCGCTTTGATGTGTTTTGGTGCCATCATTATGTTATTCGCTACCAACGTTAAGCTCACGCTGATTGTGCTTGCTTCTGTGCCTTTGGTTCTGGTTCCGATTTTGTTTTATGGACGACGCGTGCGTGCGCTCTCTCGCAAAAGTCAGGACTCAATGGCCGATGTTGGCAGCTACGCTGGAGAAGCGATAGAGCATATTAAAACCGTGCAAAGTTTTAGCTCAGAGTCGCATGAACGAGCGGCTTTCGCTGTCGAGGTGGAAAAAGCTTATGAAATAGGTAGACAGAGAGTAAAGCAGCGAGCGATCCTGATATCAGGCGTTATTGTGATTGTATTCAGCGCGATTGCAGGTATGCTTTGGGTAGGCGGCAGCGATGTGATTCACGGAAAAATGTCTGCGGGTGACCTAGCCGCATTTGTATTTTATGCCATTATGGTTGCCTCATCGACTGCAACCATTTCCGAAGTCATGGGTGAATTGCAAAGAGCCGCAGGTGCTACCGAACGGCTGATTGAGATCCTTCAAGTAGACAGTGATATTAAAGCGCCAAGCAACCATTTGCCTGTCCGTTCCGACATGCCTGCTGAGATTAACTTTAATTCGGTGAGTTTCAACTACCCTTCTCGCCCAAATCAACCAGCAATCAAAGAATTAAATCTAACCGCTGAACAAGGAAAAGTACTGGCGTTAGTCGGCCCTTCTGGTGCAGGTAAAACAACACTATTCGAACTGCTGCAACGATTTTATGACCCACAGCAAGGGCAAGTGTTGTTTGGTGGTGAAGATATTCGACAGTTCGACCCAAACGAACTTCGACGTCAAATGGCGCTCGTACCACAACAACCAGCGCTGTTTAGCCATGATGTTTTCCATAATATTCGCTACGGTAATCCTGAAGCGACGGATGAACAAGTTATCGAAGCCGCGAAAAAAGCCCATGCCCATGAGTTTATTGAGAAGCTTCCCGAAGGCTATCACAGCTTTTTAGGCGAGCGCGGCGTTAGGCTATCGGGCGGACAAAAGCAGCGCATTGCGATTGCTCGCGCGATTCTAAAAGATCCAAAAATCTTACTGCTAGACGAAGCTACCAGCGCCCTTGATAGTGAAAGTGAACATCACGTTCAGCAAGCACTTGAAGCTCTAATGAAAGGACGCACAACGCTGATCATTGCTCATCGTCTTTCGACTATCCAACATGCGGATAAAATTGCGGTGCTCGACAATGGCGAATTAGTCGATGTTGGTAACCACCAATCATTAATGCAAAGCTGTGAGTTGTATCAGCGACTTGTGGCATTGCAATTTAAGCACTTGGAGTAACGCCTAGTTAAGCGCTCAAAAATAAGCAAAGGCGGACCAAATAATTTAATAACAGGAGTTTAACGATGTTTTTGTGTCAGTCCAGCGAGCCCTTGCGAGACTAGGAATCTAATAGCAGCGCTCTGAGTGGTTAATGAGATAATTTAGACCATGAAAAGCTAGGATAGAAGATCCCACATCATATCCCATCGTCGCTGTACAAGGTGACGAAATACAAAAGATGCCACTCGCAGTTAAACGAGCGGCATTAAACCAAGCAGCTCGCCTTTTAACAAAGGAATTCCAGTAAGAATCCAGTAACCAGCGTATTCTCCCTTCAACTAGAAACACTCGTTCACAACTACCATATAAAACCCAATCAACTTCATTTGTAACAATTAAGGTTTCAAAAATAGGAAATCATTACTGAAAAAGTTTACCGCGTTTTGTGTTGCTATCTATGGTTACAATGTTTGAGACAGCAATGCCTTCAAACCAAGCAACACAAAAGCGGCACCGATATGAACAGCGAAGCGAAACAACTATTTTCTTATCTATGTCAGCGATACGATGCGCTTTCTCAAGAGCTTGAGTCTCGCCCTTTTCCTGAATTTTCTGAGACTATTACTCATCCTCTTGGGCACTGTTTAGTCCGTTGCCCAGCAGGTAGCCAACGCTTTTCTATTGTAGCAGTCAACTTTGCACCCTCCGTTCGCGGGCAAGGCGTGCTTACTGCATTTATCGACTACATCAAAAGCAATCCTTACCACTACCAAGGTGTTGAGGTTGCAATCATTGAAAACAAGAACTTAGCTAAACGGCTTTTGTCTCTTGGCTGGAAGTACAAGTCCCTGTTTGGCAAGATTTTCTTCGCTAGCAAGCCGACCCTAGTAAAGGACTTTCAGTCTGCGTAATAGTTATTACGAAACCGCATCGACATCCAAAGTAAAACCATCACTCAAAATCCGTAAGCATGTTGAAAAAAACTTGGCGATCTTCTGCAGTACTTCCTCGATGAGCAGTGTATTCAACGTGCGCGTCTGCGCTGGCTTTTGGGGATAGATTGATGCCCCATAACGCATTAATTTGGTTTGGTACGATGGAATAACGCATATCAACAATTCGCATTTCATTATTCGGATCCGTCGCTACAAAACCGTTTGAAAACCAACGGAAACGTTCGATGTCTTTTGCTTGTTGCGATTGCGGGTTTAGCCACGGAAATTGCTCTTTTATATTTAACTTTGGAGTTGATTCGCCAGGGTAAATTTTTATTGAACGCCCCACCCTTACGGCATCTACATAGTAGCTCTCTTCCGTTTCATAAATTAGTTTCCAAACCAAAAGATTGCTGAAACTTGGTTTGGCTTTTAATTGTATAGCGTTGTGTTGTCGCTCTTTGACGATTTCCCAACCAACTACTTCTGCTCTATCTCGTTGTATCGTTCCAAGACTTAGGTAAGCCAGGCACCATAAAAATGCAATGCGGGCATAGTTTGGGCTTCGCTTCAGTGCAACAAACAAAAGCAATATTAAAATAGGGAGTGTGAACGCGGGGTCGATTACCGAAATAGTGTTCCAAGCATAACGCGTGTTGCTTATCGGCCATAGAAGCTGTGTTCCATAACTGGTGCATGCGTCTAATAACGCATGGGTACTATAACCAAGCGCGCAGTAAAACCAACTCTGCCGGAAGCTTAGTCCTCGCTTTTTTGCGAACAATGGATACAACAACAAAGCACAAATGAAACTACCAAACGGGATAAACAAGAGCGAGTGAGTAAATTGGCGATGGTATTCCAAATACAGCAAAGGATCAGTTGAAGAACGGATTAGCACATCTAAATCCGGAGCCATCCCAGAGACCACGCCCAACACGCCAACAACTGCAAGGTTTCGCTTGTTGCTCACCGCCAGTGGCAAAGCTGCACCCAATAAACCTTGCGTTAACGGATCCATCGTTCACTTCCTTTAGATAGATGAAGCTCAGCTGGAAAGCGTACACGCTCAATAGTCGGTTCCAATTTAAAAACCAGAAGGTTCTTCGACATAAATTATCCGCATTTAAGTGGAAAACAATACACGACTTAGTCATGCATTTGCTTGTTTAGCAACAAACACCTTGATTTAGTGTAAGAAGGAATCACGCCGTTCGCTAGTGAACGAACAAATCTGAGTCTAGGCTTGTTTGTTATTTCAAACCCGAAGGTTTATCTGACGCGAAAAAACAAGGCGAACCAAATGGCTCGCCTTGTTTCTAATTTACTGAACGATAAACGACAGGTGTTTAGTCTTGAGGATTCTCTTTCGCGTTGATTTCAGCGTAAGTGTGCAGCAGCTCCGTCAATGTTTTTACCCACGCAAAAACATCCGAAGGTGCATTTTCGATTAGTTTTTCCACTAGAGCACAGTGTGTTTCTAGCGTGATGGCCTCTTCCAAACGGAATGAGATCGCGTAGAAATGCCAAAGCACCAATCGCGTCATTCGCTCGCTATTTTGCTTTGCGTTGTCTGAGTCATCAAACGCTTGTTGAATTTCACTCAGTGCGATTGCTGTCATGCGTAGCATTGCATCAAGACGTGCAGACAACATGCGGTCTTCACTATCCACTTCTTCTTGATCAAAAGTGAACAGCTCATTCATCACGTCTTCTGGCACCATTTTACTGATCATACGAGCACTAAACTCTTCCAGCTCATGGCGAGGCATAGTTACAAGACAATCGAAGGTGTAATCACGAAGCATAAAATCACTCTAGGTTAGAAATCAATTTCAGCCTCGCATTCTAAATATTGAAATTTCAATTGCCAGTGTTAATTTCTATCCATCTACGAAAAACTACAAAACACCGTTGATTGCAATACCAACACCAATCCGCTGCTGATTATGATCATAGTCGATCAAGCTCTTACCATAACCCGCTGAGTATTGTGCGTACCCCTGAACTTTGCCCCAAATCGGAAATGACACACCCAGTTCTGCAAAACCCTTATGTGTTTGAAAGTTCTGGCGACCTAAAAAGGTAAACTCGTAACCATTCCACTTGTAAGCACTCGATAGCTCAAAGTGTCCCATATAGTCTTCGATATCCGGGTTATCATCACCTTTGGGATCATTAGGCGATGTCTTTTCATCTTCAGGTATACGCCACCAAGGCTGGATAGAAACCGCAAAATTGTCTTTTGCAAAGGTTACGTTGGCATAGACACGGTTCCAACTGCGCGATAGCTCCTGTCTCTGACCGTTAGACTCATGTTCAATACCAAAACCTAACCAAGTCGAACCATCAAGTGGTTTCCAGTCTGTTGGGGTGTAGTAAAAAAGCTCTGGACGATAATTGGTTTCACGGAATGGACGAGATGCTGCACCCGTGTATACCTGCCAAAATGATTTAAGAGTCATTCCAAAAAACAGACCATCGCCATCAAATAACAAGTCATCATAGTTCATTGGTACTTTAAAACTGATTTGGAACTCCGCCTCTTCCTTACGCAGTTCATCGCCGTATTTGGTGTCAGCATACGCGCGTTTATTTACTCGATCACTGTACGTAAACGGAAGAATATAGTTAACGCGATGCGCGACCAGACTAAACGGTTCGAACGCGTTTTCTCGTTCTGATTCCAAACGCTTGTCGACCAAACTTTCCTGAAGTTCTTCAGGCTCTTCAATTTCCGGATCAGCGGGCACTGTGCTGGTTACTGTGTCAAGCTCACACTGCGCGCGAATGCTCTTTATGGTTTCCTCACCTTTGCTTTGCTTTATTTTGTCTAGCAAACATAAATCATAAGCACTGGCTGTTTCTCCCATCGCAACTGGCGCTGCCAATAAACTCAGTATTGATATCCCTGCCACTTTTGAAGCCATCTGAAACCCTTAATATTCTTTATGTCAAACCAGATAATTTTAGTTTTTCTTGGTAAACCGCTTGCCATTCTGACGTTAAGGCAATGTTAAATATCCGCCGACTTTACATCTTGGATAAATGCAACAGACTTTAGACATATCGGTCAACTATGATCAAAGCGCAAAAAACAACCAAGAGTTGAGCATCATAGATAAAAACCACTCGTTTGCATGATGCTCATGTTCTCTATGCAAAATACTGGCTCGTAACTTTGATTGCAAACCCGGCTATGAATAAACCCAAACCATAACCCAAATGCGCCAATGTGCTAAGAAAACGGGCTTTCCAAGGTGTTGGGGTTTTACTCGCAGCAAAACCAAATCCTAGACAAGGTTGAATGACCAAAAATGGGAAGATCAACGTTACCACGCCTGTAATTAAGCTGGGCATTAGACTGGGCTCTACCAACCAATGATGACCAAAAACAGTAACGTGAGCCAAAGCGAAAGTAACGCCGATGGCATAATGCAAAAACCAGCCAAGTGACTTTTCTCCCGGCATCGCCTCTGACGCCATAATTGGCGCATGCATAAGCTTTCCTTGGGGCATGTACAAAACCCAGCGCGCAACCAACGCATAGTTTAATGAAGGAATACCAAACACTCTCCTTTGTAACCATGCCCATAAATCCATTATCAAAGTGGCACCAATCCCTATTAGCACCGCTTGCAATCCCATTAAAAGCAGCATTTTTCTCTCCTCAAGTTTTTGATTTGTTAAGGTCTTAGTTGCATGCTACAACTTAAAGCCAACTTGAAGTCAATGGGGAATAATATGGATATTGCAGAAGTGGTTAGAAAATCAGGATTGCCGACTTCAACGCTCAGGTACTACGAACAGCTGGGGTTAATTCGCTCGATAGGAAGGAATGGATTGAGACGCCAATATTCACCAGAGGTACTCAATACACTCAATTTAATTAGTTTGGGGCGTATCGCTGGAATATCGCTTAACGAAATGGCAGAAATGTTGAATCAATCAGAAGTTTCAAAGCCATATATCGATCGTGACTTACTAACGAAAAAGGCACTTGAGATTGATGAGCAAATAAAACGTTTGAAAGCGGTGCGAGACAGCCTAAACCATGTTGCCACCTGCCCTCATGAGTCACATATGGACTGTTCTTCATTTCAGAAGCTTATGAAGGTCGTAAAGCGTTATGTCCCCCAAAAGCAGAGATAAACCGCTCTCCCTACCGTCCTATTCTTGATTTACAAGGAAGTAACTCGCGGTTGTGAGTTACTTCCTTTCATATTACTTAGCTTGCGATTTTACGTACTTCTTCACTTTTTTCATCGCCATTTTTTGCTTCAGCGGTGAAAGGTAATCAATAAACAAGTTACCCGATAGGTGGTCAATTTCGTGCTGCATCACAATCGCCAAGAACTCACCGCTCTCAATTGTAATCGGGTTGCCATCACGGTCTAGTGCAGAAACAACAACTGACGTGTAACGCTCTACATCTGCGTAGTACTCAGGAACAGATAGGCACCCTTCTTGACCAAGTGCTTTGTTTTCTCCGCTCACCACTTCTGGATTGACTAAGATTAAAGGATCATTGCGTTCGTCAGAGATATCGATGACAACAACCGCCTCTTTTCTGCCTACTTGGGTTGAAGCTAAACCGATACCATTGCCCGTTGCGTAAAGTGTTTCTAGCATATCGTCTATCAGCGTTTGTACTGTCGATACATCAGTGACTTTTTCTGCTTTTACTTTAAGCCTTGGGTCTGGAATGGAGAGAATTTCGAGGACTGCCATACTTACCTTTCATATCTATAAATCGTAATTCGTGGAGAATTATACACACGTTTCTCGATACATAAACCTGCTAAGCTATCTTGCGCACAAGGCATAAACCATTAACTCAAACGACAACACAATAAATGGGTTTGCCTTTTAAACAAAAAATCCTACAAACAGGAAACTAAAACGCCAGCACATTATGGCTGGCGTCTTGTCATGATCCTAATTGAATCGTTTGTTGTATTTTATCTACTGACTTTCCTTGGCTTTGAGTAATACTCTAATCGCCATTTTCTCACCACTTTTTAAAATTAAGTAGGCGATGCCAATCGTTATTAGCATTATGATAGCAATAAAAATACTTACCCCACCGAGCTCAGATAATAAATAAAACGGAGAAATATCTAACGACATTAAGATAAGAGAGAACACTACCAAACTTGCTAAAGTCCACAGTAAAACAGCATACCATCTTGTTTTTGATGGCATTACATCTCCAGTCTTGTAGCGGCTTTGTTGCGTAATTCAGACGAGAAACCAAACCTCCTAAAGTTGAGCGACTTTTATACAATATACTGAGTTTCA
>NZ_JAWOQN010000579.1:0-664 GCF_033337395.1 Vibrio sp. YT-19(2023)
GATTGATTTAGTAGCCAACTCAACGGCAGAAATGAGCAAGCGTTACGGATATATCTACGTTGATCGTCACGATGATGGACAAGGTACTTTAGAACGTAAACGCAAAGTGAGCTTCTACTGGTATCAGGATGTGATTCGTACCGCAGGTAGTTCGTTGAAACGCTAAAGCACATATGTGAATGACAGCGAGACATAAGCCTAAGCATCAAGCCCTGCAATTGCAGGGCTTGAGTTTTAAGGTCTTAATACACTATGAGATTAAACCGCTATTTCGCCACCATCTTCACGACGAATCACAACGGTTGCAGCACGAGGACGAACTGTAGTTCCAGCCGGAGTTTCTTGCGCGGCATCATCACTGTATGGCCAGTTACCAGGGTGTTGAATGTTTACAAATAGTGATTTGTAATCTGGGCTAATGGTAAAGCCTGTCACTTCGCAACCGTTTGGACCAACAAAGAAGCGTTTCAGCTCTGCTTGGTTGTCTGCACCGATCACTGCTTGATCGCCATTTTCATTCGTGAGTTTAGATGGTACAACCGCCAGCATTTGGTCGTTGGTATAAGACGTGACTTCATCTGCGCCGTTATCAGTTTGAATCCAAAGAATACCGCGACCATCAAATGCCAAGCCATCTGGACTTGCAAACTGGTTAAACTCATTC
>NZ_JAWOQN010000580.1:0-663 GCF_033337395.1 Vibrio sp. YT-19(2023)
CGATATCGTGGACACCATTCGCTACGCAAAAGACGATGCCAAAGTCTCTGGCTTGGTATTAGCACTGCGCGATCTCCCAGAAACGAACTTAACGAAACTTCGTTACATTGCTAAAGCGTTAAACGAGTTTAAGGCATCAGGTAAGCCAGTTTACGCGGTGGGTGACTTTTACAATCAGAGCCAATATTACTTAGCAAGCTACGCCGATAAAGTGTACATGGCGCCTGATGGTGGCGTATTGATTAAGGGCTACAGCGCTTACTCTATGTACTACAAAACTCTGCTAGAGAAGTTAGACGTATCCACTCACGTTTTCCGAGTCGGTACTTACAAATCGGCTATCGAACCGTTTATTCGTGACGACATGTCGGATGCGGCAAAAGAGTCTGCCACTCGCTGGGTCACTCAGTTGTGGAGCGCGTTTGTCGATGACGTGACGACTAACCGCAACATCAACGCCAAAGTGCTAAACCCAACGATGGAAGAACTGCTTGCCGAGATGAAATCTGTGGATGGTGCTTTGGCGCAATTGGCCGTCAAAATGGGGTTAGTTGATGAATTGGCGACACGCCAAGATATTCGTACCTTATTCGCCAAAGAATTTGGTAGCGATGGTAAAGACAGCTACAACGCCATCAGTTATTACGACTACCTAGCGACGAT
>NZ_JAWOQN010000581.1:0-663 GCF_033337395.1 Vibrio sp. YT-19(2023)
AAAGTGCCAGCATTGAGGTGATTCGTTTATTCATGGATTACTTGGTATATTCCATTTCGACGCGAGGCGTCAATTTGGTCACCAACTCATAAGCTATCGTACCAATGTGATTCGCAACCTCTTCGACAGGTAATTCTTTACCCCAAAGAATCGCTTCGTCACTGACCTTATCTGTGGCATCAGGACCTAAATCTACCGTCAGCATATCCATTGATACTCGACCCGCAATCGGTACTGTACGCCCATTCACCCACACCGGTGTACCATTGGGTGCACTTCTTGGGTAGCCATCGCCATAGCCCACTGCAATAACGCCGACTTTTGTGTCGCGTTCACTTGTCCAGATACCACCGTACCCCACGCTTTCACCTTTCTTGACTTCACGAACCGCAATAAGATGAGACTTCAACGTCATCACTGGCTGGTAACCCAAATCTTGGGCCGTCTTGTCGCTAAATGGTGATACGCCGTACATAATAATGCCCGGACGAACCCACTCTAATTGGCTTTGAGGCCATGCCAATAAACCCGCAGATGCCGCTAGCGAGCGCTCGCCCTGACAGCCCGAGGTTAATGACATAAACAGCTCAATTTGTTGCGGCGTGATGCTGCTATCAAGCTCATCCGCACAACCAAAATGACTCATGTATCGCAATGGCTTCG
>NZ_JAWOQN010000582.1:0-663 GCF_033337395.1 Vibrio sp. YT-19(2023)
CTGGCGCGACCTGCGTTTCGCTATCTAATGCAGTGATTCGAATCTGGTGAATTTCGATTTCTTGACCATTTGGAAGGTGGTTTGCGCTCACGAATAGCGCGCACATTTCGCGAAAGCCTTCACTTGCTAAAATGTCTTTCTCGATAGGTTCAAATTGACGAATGACATCACCCTGAAATCGGTTGATATCTGAAGACTGTACAAAGCTGTTCTTGTTCAAATCGATCACTTGTCCACCTTCAAATCTCACGACTGAGTTGCGTCGTAATCGATATTGCCCATCAGCGTGCTCAGTATGAGGTAACGCTTCAAATGAAGGCGAAAGTTGCTCAATTGCTGCCATGCTGAGCTGAGTTAAATGTAGAGTGTTCTCACGCGAATGTAACATCATTGACTCCTTTAATGAGGTACATTTAATTAACATTTAATTTACAACATAGATTACGCAAATATTCTGCAATTACCAGCTTTTAACGTTGATAGCTTCAACATAAATAAAAAAACGAGATGAAAACCCACAAACAAAAGTTAAATTAGGTATATGTTTCAGATTAAAGCTTAAGCAACATTTGAAACTAGATTTCTCTACTGTAAATAGAATTTTATGCTGGATTGAGACAATTTCTATCACGCGATAGTGAGTTCTAGTCTATAACCATTTAT
>NZ_JAWOQN010000583.1:0-663 GCF_033337395.1 Vibrio sp. YT-19(2023)
GATCTTGCTTGGGTCTAAATTACCTTCTTGCAGATTGTGAAGAATCTCTTCCGGCGTCTCACCCAAGCCATCAATACCAAGGTGATTTACTAGATGGAGGTTGCCCTGCTTATCGACCTGCGCGTAGATGGCAAGCTCAGTATATGCTGGGCCGCGTTTCATTAACGCACCGCCTAAGTTATTGGCAATTCCACCGATAACTGTCGCACCTAGTGATGAAAATCCAATAATAGAATGCGGCGCGCGGTTAACGGCTCTGAGTTCTTTTTCTAGTGAGTGTAGACTTGCACCGGGTAAGCACACCGCCTGTTTGCCACCATCCAGCAGATGAATTTTTTTGATTTTGGTAATGTTGATCACCACGACATCGCGGTCATAGTTGTTACCACTTGGTGCAGAGCCTTCTGTGAGACCTGTTTTCGCAGCCTGCATGATGATGATGCAGTTCGCCTCGACACACTGTTTAATGATCTTCCATTGTTCTAACAAAGTGTTAGGAAACACGACGGCAAGCGCTGTACCACTACCTGAGCGAAAACCTGAGCGGTAGTATTTGGTTTTAACCTGATCGGTCAGGACATTCTCTTCCCCGACTATCGTTTTAAATTCTTCTATCAGCTGCTTTTGTTTCATATCCGTATCTCTAGTTATTTTGCATCACTC
>NZ_JAWOQN010000584.1:0-663 GCF_033337395.1 Vibrio sp. YT-19(2023)
GATAATCACGATGATCTCACCCTGTTTGATATCGAGATCAATGCCTTTCAGGACTTCAGTATCGCCAAAGCGCTTGTGGATATTTTCTAATTTGATCATCGTACGTACGCCTTATTCAGTTTCGCTTCAGCCCAAATTTGTACTCGAGTCAGAATCACCACCACGCCCCAGTAAATCAGAGCGACGGCTAGGAATGCTTCAAAGAAACGAAAGCTTGAAGAGGCTTCCATCTGCGCTTTAGCCATGATTTCTGCCACGCCAAGCGTAAAGGCGAGGGAAGTCGACTTAATCATATCAATGAAGTAGTTCATCAATGAGGGCAGTGCTACTCGTGTTGCTTGTGGCAGAATCACGCGACGCATCGCTTGTGGCGTTGTCATGCCGACCGATAGGCTCGCTTCCATTTGGCTACGATCAATACCGATGATTGCAGCACGAATACTCTCGGCCATATAAGCGGCAAAGTGCAATGTTAAACCAATCACTGCGGCAGAAAATGCATCGATACCCACCATCACAGGGAAGATTTGTGGCAAGCCGTAATAAAGCAGGAAAAGTTGTACTAACAGTGGGGTACCACGGAAGAAGCTGATGTACAGTTGACTCAATTGGTCGAGAACTGGCAGCTTAAATACGCGAATGTTCGCCAAAATGACGGCTAAA
>NZ_JAWOQN010000585.1:0-662 GCF_033337395.1 Vibrio sp. YT-19(2023)
CACCGTGGTTACACAGAAGGTTTCCTACGTCGTCATACACACGATACTTACCAAAACTACGACTACGGTTACTCAGTCTCTGACGCACAACAATTTGTTGGTGAGTTCACAGGTAAACGTCGTGGCGACATGGCAGAAGTTGAAGTGAAAAACAAATTCGTTGTAGGTGACAGCCTGGAGTTAATGACACCAAAAGGTAACGTTGTTTTCACTCTAGAAGCGATGGAAAACCGCAAATCAGAGTCAATTGAAGACGCAAAAGGTAACGGCCACTTCGTATTCATTCCTGTTCCTGAAGACATGGACCTAGAATACGGTCTGTTGATGCGCAATCTAAACGCAGGCCAGGACACTCGTAACCCTACTGGTAAGTAATCATGGCGTTACTCATCACTGACAAATGCATTAACTGCGACATGTGTGATCCGGAATGCCCGAATGGCGCGATCAGCATGGGAGACAGCATCTTCGAAATCGACCCTAACTTATGTACTGAGTGCAAAGGTCATTACGAAAAGCCTACCTGTCAGTCAGTTTGTCCAATAACCAAATGTATTATTATTGATCCAAACCACATTGAGACAGAAGAGCAATTGCTTGAAAAGTTTGTGGTGATTCAGGGACTCGCCTAAATAAAATGAGGTTCAACTTTGTGAACAAAG
>NZ_JAWOQN010000586.1:0-662 GCF_033337395.1 Vibrio sp. YT-19(2023)
CGAACGTTGTCCGTATGAGAATCCTTGGTGCTAACGTGATTCCTGCCACGCACGGACGTAAAACGCTGAAAGAAGCCGTTGATGCTGCCTTTGAAGCGTACCTAAAAGATCCAGAAACTCAGCTTTATGCCATTGGTTCCGTGGTTGGCCCTCACCCATTCCCTAAAATGGTTCGCGATTTCCAATCCATCATTGGGAACGAAGCGCGAGTTCAGTTCAAAGAGATGACGGGCAAATTGCCGAACAATCTTGTCGCGTGTGTGGGTGGCGGCTCAAATGCCATGGGGTTGTTTAGCGCATTTTTAGAAGATGAAAGCGTCGCGATCCACGGCGTCGAGCCTGCTGGACGATCTTTGGACAAAGTGGGTGAACACGCAGCCACCCTAACGCTTGGCGAGCCAGGCATCATGCACGGGTTTAAGTCTTACATGCTTAAAGATGAGCAAGGCGAACCACAAGAGGTACACTCCGTCGCCAGTGGCTTGGATTACCCATCGGTAGGCCCACAGCACAGTTATTTAAAAGACATAGGACGCGTGAACTATGGTTCAATCAACGATGACGAAGCGATAGACGCCTTCTTTGAGTTGTCTCGTGAAGAAGGGATTATTCCGGCTATCGAATCTTCCCACGCAGTCGCATACGCAATCAAACTGGCACAA
>NZ_JAWOQN010000587.1:0-662 GCF_033337395.1 Vibrio sp. YT-19(2023)
TGTGTAAAGGCTTTCGCCCCCCGTCCGAGTCACACAACACTAATCAGTTATTCCTTTTCCGCTTGTCCCCGTCTAGCAGCTACAACAGGGCGGTTTTATCGTGCTTTCGCAAGTTCTGATTAGTGCCTTTACCTGCCACCTTTGGAACTTCCCTTGGTCGGTGGCTGATGCGCATCGCTCTGTCCAAAACATCTTGAGTCCAAACAGAGTGCAGGAATACTTGAAGTGCTTAAATGATATGGGCTATCATGAAAGGACTTACACAGGCCGTCAAACCAGTAAGTATTCCCAAAAAACCGACCTTGCTGGGTCGGTTTTTTCACATCTGGAGAAAGAGACTAATGCTAAAAGCATTTGATCTCAATATCGATCATCTTCGAAAGAGCAATTATTTGAACTAAAAAAAAGCCCTAGCTAATAGCTAGGGCTTTTTTTAGATTCGTTTTTAAGCAAGGCAAACATTAGCCGCTTGTAGGCCTTTCTGGCCTCTCTCAACATTAAATGTAACCTGTTGACCTTCAATCAAAGTTTTAAATCCATCAGATACAATGGCATTAAAGTGAACAAAAACATCGTCACCACCATCACTTTGAGAAAGAAAACCAAAACCTTTCGATTCGTTGAACCATTTAACTGAACCAGTTGCTTTATTTGAGTTAGAC
>NZ_JAWOQN010000588.1:0-661 GCF_033337395.1 Vibrio sp. YT-19(2023)
CGATCGTTATTAATCGCGGCGGTGCTATTACCCAACTTGGCGTGGTTAGCTGGGGAATAGGGTGTGCACGTCCGGGTAAGTACGGCGTTTACAGTGATATTGCAGCATTGCGCAGTTTTGTGGATGGCGTCATCGGCACTTCAACGCCTCCGAAAGATAACGTTTCTGTTGGTTACACTGCTAATCAAACGTTGCCAGCGTTTAATGTTGGCGAACTCAAGCAGCATGGATTTGTTATTAGTAATTCGGGAAATACTGCATTCACTGTCGAAAATGTACGCATTGGCGGCTCAGGAGTGACTGATGCAGCACTGATTGCCAACGATCAATGTTCTCAAACAACGTTAGCTGCAAATACGAGCTGTCGTGTGGATGTGGAGTTCGGCGCATCACAAGCGGGTGAAGCTAGAGTGACGTTGAACTTTGGCGTTGATAAAACCAGTACTTTATATCAAGCGGTTGTGTCTGCAACAGCCAAATCGGTAACGTCGCCACCAACAGGAAGCTGTGCAAACGAATGGCAAGCCTCATCTGTTTACAATAAAGGCGATATGGTCACGTGGAATGGAAAAGTGTGGCAAGCGCAATGGTGGACTAAAGGTGACAATCCAGCAGAATCGGGTTCCTGGGGCGTTTGGCAAGCCGTGAGCGATGCAAATTG
>NZ_JAWOQN010000058.1:0-12920 GCF_033337395.1 Vibrio sp. YT-19(2023)
GGCTACGACGATTGATGGGCGTAGCCGCTCAGATCGTAGTTTCTTGATTTAGTTCCATCGAATTACGCAACAAAGCCGGTACGAGACGTAAAGATAGGTAAATTAACGTCAAGAAACTGAATGAATAACTTCACTAACGTGAAAAATCAGAGATATTATAGTCACTTCAAAACTTTATCATTCAATACATATAACAAAGACCATCTTTAATATAGAAATTCAATTTATAAGTATTATAAACAAAACTTTTAAATACTAACAAACCAGTAAAATCCAAAATTATTCAACATTCCATTAATTTAAATTTCATGATGGCCATTTTGATGATTGAATTTAAAGAGGAGTTAAGTGACAAGTTAAATAAAAAATACCCACATAACACAGGTAAGACCGAGAGGGGTGTGTCATGTGGGTTTAAAACGATAGTTCTCTTGCTAATTCGAACTACCAACGTTGGGATGCAATGGAAATACAAATGACTCAGAGTTTCCATCACGGACACTTTATCGCTGGATTTCCCTCTATTTGTTAGGGAACAGTCAGCACAATAAAAATAGAGAAGTAATACCGCAAAAATAAAAATAGAGGTTCAGGGTTTAATTTACACTTAAAATAACTACTATATTCACGCCATGAAGCATTAATAAATTCAACAATAAATATTTATTAAGTTAAATTTACTTATTGTCAGCACACTGTTAGTTTTACTCCTAAATACACTGGTCAGATTTGTTTATTTTACTAATTTTAGTTGCAATACAACTTCTAATTAATTCATGAGAAAAACATGCAGCGACAATTAACTCTTTCACCGATTTATTTATTAATCGGGTTAGCCTCCTCGACGGCGTATGCCGGTGGTTTTCAAATTAACGAACATTCTGCGACGGGTCTTGGTCGTGCTTTTGCTGGTGATGCCGTCATTGGTGATAATGCATCTGTAGTCAGCCGCAACGCCGCAGCGATGACGCTGTTTAAACAAAGTGCCTTATCGTTCGGTGTCACTTACGTCAAACCTGACGTTACCGTTAAAAATGCGCAATATCATCGAGCTAACATTAATGCGGATGTCAATGTTGGTATGGGCGGTTTTCCTCCGTCCCCTCAAGTTGACATTACCCCGTCCTTCTCTCAAACCGTGACCGACATTGATGACGTCGATGGCGTTGGTCAACCAGCCGTTGTACCCAATTTTTACTTTATTCACCCTATCAACGACGACTGGTATCTAGGCTTATCGGCATACTCCAACTTCGGAACCGACATGGAGTTTAAACCAAACTATGGCGCACCTGTTTTTGGCGGTGTCACCAGCGTAGCGAGTGTCAACCTTGGCGCAAGCTTGGCATACAAGGTGAACGATCGTTTTAGTATCGGTGGTGGTATTGATGTGATTTACGGCTCTGGTGAGCTGTACCGCGATATGGACGTGGGTGTTTGCGTTGGTGGGAACATACTTGGAAACGAGCTAAAACAACGCTGTGGATCCGTAAAAGGCAACGCACTTGATGTGGAAGCTGGCGGCATTGGGCTTGGCGCGAACATTGGCATGATGTACGAGTTTAACGAACGTCATCGCTTAGGTTTAAGCTACAAGCACAGCCCTAACATAGATGCCAAGGGCGACATCCACTTTGCTGGCGAATCGTACGACTCGCTTGCTATGCCGCTACCGGATATTGCGGAGTTTTCCGGTTATCACCGCGTCTTACCTAAATTTGCCCTGCACTATTCTGTGCAGTGGATTGGTTGGTCAGCATTTGACAGCTTGAAAGCTGATGATCAGTTGCTAAAAGATTTTCAGTGGCAAGACTCCGCGCACTACTCCATCGGTGCGACTTGGTACGCCAATGAACGTTGGACACTACGCACGGGTTACATGTTCGACAAAACACCTGTCGATGAGCTGACTTCGCTTTCTATCCCAGATTCGAACCGTCACTGGTTATCTGCGGGTGCCTCTTACCAATGGTCATCAGATACCACGGTTGACATCGGTATGACGTACTTGATTGGTGAAGATGTCAACGTAGAAGAGTACGCGTATGAAGGTGTTCCTGCACCGATGGTAACGGGCGTGACCCATTCAAATGCGTTCCTAATTGGTGCCCAACTCAGCCACCGTTTCTAATTTGTCAGGCAGTGATCAAACCTCTAGGTCATTGCCTTGTAACAACGCTTATCAAAGCGACCGAACAGATACATTATTATGAACAAAACACTACTTGCTTTTTCACTCTCACTTCTCACTCTAGGCGCGGCTCAGGCTTCAGAATGGGGCTATGGCAATGACAAACACGGGCCAGAGCACTGGGGAGAAATCGCCAAAGACTGCGCAACCACGAAAAACCAAAGCCCAATCAACATCGACAACCCAGCCGATGCAAAACTGGAAGCACTGAACCTTTCGTACACTGGTCAGGTCATTGGTTTAACCAACAATGGTCATACGCTGCAAGCGCAAGTGAACGGACGTAACAGCTTCACCATCGATGGCGAGACGTTCGAGTTGCAACAGTTCCATTTCCACACACCGTCAGAAAACCAAATCAAAGGCCGCCAATATCCACTTGAAGCGCACTTTGTACACGCCAACGCAGACGGCGAGTTGGCGGTAATTTCGGTGATGCTTGGTGCTGGCGATCAAAACGCAGCGCTGTCTAAACTGATCAACGCAATCCCACAAGAGAATCAAACCACGTTCTTTAAAGATACATTTGAGATTAACGACTTACTGCCAAAAACTGCAAACTACTATCGATTTAACGGCTCCTTAACCACACCACCATGTTCAGAAGGTGTGCGCTGGTTTGTGCTTAAAGACACTCAAACCTTATCCAAAGATCAAGCCGCGAAACTGATGGAAGTCATGGGACAAAACAATCGTCCGCTGCAACCGCTAAATGCGCGCGTTGTACTTTCTAACTAAACGCCACATCCGATAAGGGGCATCGTATTTGCCCCTTATTTTGATTCGCTCTAACCTCACTTCGTTACAGGAACCCCCAATGAAAACTCCATCTGTTCTTTCACTCTTACTCGCACTCGCCCCGACATTCGCCTTCTCTCATAACCTTTCTGTCGGTCAAACCACCCCTTCCGTCAGCATTGATACCTATGGCGAAATGACGCTGCAAGGAGACGATGTGGCTTATCAACCTTGGGCAACTCAGCAGATGTTAGGCAAAGTCCGTGTGATACAAGCCATTGCAGGTCGTAGTAAAGCCAAAGAGATGAACGCGCCGCTGATGTCAGCAATCACTGCCGCTCACTTTCCTGAAGATCAGTATCAGACCACAACCGTGATCAACCAAGAAGACGCCATTTGGGGAACCGGTACATTTGTTAAATCGTCGGCAGAGGACAGCAAAAAGACATTCTCTTGGTCTTCCATGGTGTTAGACAAAAATAGCGTATTAGCAACAACTTGGGATCTACAGCAAGAAAGTTCTGCGATTATCGTACAAAATAAACAAGGCGAAATTTTATTCGTGAAAGAAGGGGCTTTAACTCAGGACGAAGTCACACACGTCATCGAACTGATTAAACAGAATATCTAAACCTAAGGTAAGGAAAAGCTATGAAACTGTTCAACACCATCGCACTCTGTCTTTTAGCGGCTGTGGCCTCTTTCCAATCGGTTGCTGGAGACAACGATTGGGACAAGATTGCAGATAAAACCGTCAGTTTTAAATCAGAAACCGACACAGTCAATCCACTGTCACCATTTGCTAACGCTCGTTTCAGCCACATCAAAATCAAATGTACGCAAGGTACGGTCGATCTGAAAAGCGTTAAAGTGATCATGAAAGATGGTCAGGAAAAGACGTTCGACAGTTTAGGTGTTCTGACTAAAGGCATGTCATCAAGAAGCTTAAGCCTACCAACAAAAGATAACGCGAAGTTAGACAAAATCGAGTTGAACTATGAATCGGTTGGCAGCACTGCGCTGCAAGTCGCGGGGGTGACTAAAAAAGCGCAAGTGGAAATCTTAGGTAAGAAAATCGACGAGTAAGCGATGGCTCAACGAGCTCACCCAAACTAAAAACAGCGGCACTAGGCCGCTGTTTTCATTAAAAAATCGTCATGGATAACTAAATGAATTTCTTCAGCTTCGCCAAACCATAAGCGGCGATGGTGACACAATCTTTGATCGTGCCGTCGATCATCATCTGTTCGAACTCCTCAACAGAAAAAGCGCGAGTGATCAAATCCTCTTCTTCACTGTCGGGTTGATTACCCACGTCCGTTAAATCAGTGGCGAAGTAGACGTGACATGTCTGATTCAAAAAGCCGTATGCGATAAACTGCGCGCCGACATACGCCATAGCGCTCGCCTGCATGCCCGTTTCTTCACGCAGCTCGCCTTTGGCAAGCTCAAGATGATCCGCATCTGGGTTTGATTCCCACGCCCCTTGTGGGATCTCCCAACAACGTTGACCTACGGTGTAACGGTACTGCTGAACCAAGTGAATCATCCCGTTATCGATAGCCAGAATCGCAGCACAATCAGGTTTGTCGACCACACCATAGATACCCTCTGCGCCGCTCGGACGTAAAATTTTGTCCTCACGCACCGTCATCCACTTATTCTGGTAAACGACTTTGCTGTCTAGCTGTTTGATGTCTGACATGGTTATTCCTTGATTTTTCTGAGGGTTACTGCGGAATAATACCTGATTCGGTTACGCCACCAAAATGTTCTTTAGTTCACTCAAAGACTCAACGGTGTAATTTGGTGCGATACGCTCATCGACGCTTGCGCCTGTGGTATTTAACCAGCAAGTTTCAATACCAAAATTATTACCACCCAGAATATCGGAATGCAGGTTGTCACCCACCATCAGTACGCGCGTTTTGCATGGGTTGCCCATTTGCTGCATCGCGTATTCAAAAATACCTAAGTCCGGTTTTGCTACGCCCACTTGTTCAGAGATCACCACTTTATCGAAGTACTCAGTCATCCCTGTGCGCTCAAGGCGAATTGCTTGCAACTCTGTAAAACCGTTGGTGATGATGCCCATTTTAGCTTTGCCTTGCAGCGCTTCCATCAGCTCTTTTGCACCTGGCAACAAGCTGCAAATATCGGCCATTGCTTCTAAAAATGCGCTATTGAGATCTGCTGTTGTGGTATTCAACTTCTCAGCCCACTCGGTAAAACGCTTATGTTTTAGCTCATCTGCCGTTACTTTGCCATCTTGGTAATCCACCCAAAGCGGTTTGTTTACGGTTTGGTAATGAGCAAAATCTTGTTCAGTAAAATCTACGCCTTTGCGAGAAAACATAAGCTGCAAACCTTTGAAAGCATCAAAGTGGAATAAGGTTTCGTTAGCGTCAAACAGGATCCAATCGTACTTCATTTTCTTCTTCCCAAAATCAAGGTCGTAATACTGGTGCATAGTCTAGATTGTTTTCTTCTTGAAGATAATCTCTATAATTGGAAATTAATTGTATCCTTGTGCTCAACAATAAATGCTTCACGATAATAGGAGATTGATGTGAACGCGATTGCCTCCCTGCCCGTTTTTGTTGCTGTTGTCGAATGCGGCAGCTTTTCCCTTGCGGCCAAACAGCTGAATCTGACGAAATCGGCGATCAGCAAACGCATCAACCAACTAGAAGACGATTTGGGCATTCGTCTCCTTAACCGAACCACGCGTAAGCTGAGCCTGACCGAAGCGGGAGAACGCTATTTTGAGTACGCTTCTCAAGCGCTCAATCTGGCCCAGCAAGGCGTGGACGCGGTATCGGAACTGCAAGGCTCTCCACAAGGTCGGCTCAAAATTACCGTGCCGATGTCTTTCGGTGTGCTGCATATCGCGCCTTTGATCAGCGAGTTTCTCGCTCGTTACCCGAAAATTGAAGTGGATTTAAACCTCGAAGACAAAATGGTCGATTTGGTTAAAGACAGTTTTGATTTGGGGATCCGTATTGGTGAACTCACCTCTTCCAATCTCATCGCAAAACGTCTCGCCCCTTGTAAAAGTGTGCTTTGTGCCTCGCCAGATTACTTAGCGGAGTTTGGAACACCACAAAAACCAAGTGATTTAGTCAGTCACAACTGCCTGCGCTACTCCTATTTCCGTGGCGGCGTCGAATGGATGTTCATCAACAACGGCAGCGAATACAAGGTACTTCCAAAAGGAAACTTTATCGTCAATAACAGCGAAGCCATTCGCCAGTTGCTGTTAAGAGGTTCGGGCATTGCGCAACTGCCAACATTTATTGCAGGAAGAGACTTTGCCGCAGGAAATCTAAAACCGGTGATGGAAGAGTATTCTCTACCAGAACACGCCATTTATGCGGTTTTTCCTGAGCGCAAGCACATGCCGTTGAAAGTAAGAGCCTTTATCGATTTTATCAGCGAAAAACTCGGCACAGATTTACCTTACTGGGATCGTTACAACAGCCCAGAAAAATAACCATATTGATGATAAGTGAGTGAGATTTCACTACTGACATGTTCTGACATTCCATCCGCGTAACCTTATTTGGAACTCAACAGGCAATCAGCCAAAACCAATAAGGAATCACAATATGGAAACCGTTATCGAAACTGTGCAATTTCGTCTAACCGCAGGCAAAACAGAGCAAGACGTGATCGCCGCTGCCAAACAGTCACAAACGTTTGTGAAGAATCTGCCGGGCTTTTTATACCGATCACTCAGTCACGAAGCGACGGACGATGTGTGGACAGACATCATTTACTGGCGTTCAATGGACGATGCAAAACAGGCGGGAAAACAGATTAAGCAAGCCGTTGAATTTCAGCCTCTGTTATTGATGATTGACTGCGAAAGTTTCGAGCTTAAACATCACAACTTAAAAATGTGCAGTGAGCTAGAGAAGTAATCAGCCACACTACCACTAACAACCAGTAGGTCTAGATAAGGAACATCATGAGCAAATCAGAACGACTGTTTGAGCTACTGACGCTTTTGCGCGCAAAGCGTTACGCAGTGACAGCGAAAGAGCTCGCAGAAAGAATGGAAGTCAGCGAACGTACGATTTATCGCGATATTCAGTCGTTGCTTAGTTCTGGTGTTCCTATTCAAGGTGAAGCAGGTGTTGGCTACCTATTGCAAGCTGGCTCTCATCTGCCGCCTTTGATGTTCTCAGAAAAAGAGATGATGGCGCTTGAACTGGGTATGCGGATGGTTCGAGCCTGGTCGGATGCCGAACTCGCCGAAGCGTCTCACTCTGCGTCCACCAAAATACTTTCGGTATTGCCCGATAAGCTCAAACAACAAGTGGAAGATTGTCCGCTGATTGTGCCCGATTATCACACCCAATCCGAGACTGCCAAACGAGGGCAGCTTCTGCGCCACGCGATTGATCATCAGTTTAAGGTCAGTTTGGATTACCAAGATGAAAGCGGACAGGTGACCGAGAGAAAAATCCAACCGTTAGGCCAGTTCTTTTGGGGCAAAGTCTGGACGCTGGTCGCCTGGTGCGAATTGCGCGATGACTACCGCCAGTTCCGCCTCGACCGTATCCAAGCACTGCGTATGCACGATGAAGAGTTTCAGAGTGCGGAAACCAAATCTCTCAAACATTATATTGCGCAGTATGAATCGAAAGATTGAGTGTTCTTCATCCTTCCATCACAAGGATTCTAAATTGCTCTGCTCAATGCTCGATATTTGGAAAGGCACATTTGGTTAAACTAATGTTTCATTTTTAACAGATGCGCAACCAGCCTAAGATCGTTAACTTAAGTAGCACGTCAACCACACCGGAGCGTGAAGCTATGAAAGTACTGATTCAATACACCCAAGCAGGGAAATATCGAGATCAAGCGTGGGAGTCTTTAACTCTTCGATCTAAAGGTGATATGCAGGCCGTTACCCCTTCTTATGCTGCCCAACTTATCGAACAAAGCAAAGCGACACTTGTGATGACTGAGGAGCAACAAATCGTTATTTATCCATAACCGACTATTAGCCTTGTTTAACCAACCTTTGTTAGTTGTGCAAGGCTTACATCTCGCCATTACACGTTATCCATTTTATACACGACCAACTATATTTACATAAAAATCAATAAAATAGTTCTTATTTTCGTTCTCGACACTCCTTCAAAACGCCCTTACATTCATAGCTAAGATATAGGTTATCTGTTAGTCTCTTTATTTCTTCATGATAAAAATTAGGATAAAACCTTTGAAAAAGCATCGGTTTATTATAAGGATAGGTGCAATATGCAATTGATCTGGAACATTATTGGATACTTAATGTTCTCTGGTGTATTAGTTATTTTTTTTCAAACATTCTTTATAGGTATCATGCACCTTTTAATGCCAAAAGACATTGTCAATAGCTACTTTAAAGAACCTTATTTTAACACTTTCGAACTAGCTCTATTTACAGGTTGGCCTTACGCATTTTTCCGAACATTGATGTTTGTTCGTTTAATCGTTCAACCTAGCTCAGGTGAAAAGCGAAAGTTACCCGATGTATCCCAAGAGGTGCCTAGGTGGTACCGTCTATTATCCTTCATATTAATATGGGTAATTATCATAAACTCTACAATGTTAGCACTTGTATTTTTTATCGCAGGTTTTTTATCACTAGCAAATCATGTATGACCTTCACTTATCCAACCAAGTTTAATATCACACTTTAAATGTAAAAAATCACATTAACAATTTCATGCAAATAATAAATACATCAGCTAATTTGTAACTTTTTAAAATGAAAGTCTAGAATGCAAAAAATAAACCTTTTAAAATATAGTTTTTTGTTAGTATCTGCACAAACAAATTATTAGCTAAAGGTGCTCTGTGTCGGGATTATTTGAGTATAAAATAAAAACTCATGATAACTTATCATCAATTATATTAAACATGTATGGTGCTCCATATGGTAGCAAGGACTATCAGATGGTACTGACTCATATAATGACATTAAACAAGCATATTTCAGATCCTAACCGCATTAGAGCAGGCGATATCATTTGGTTATCAGCTCTACCCAAATCAAACTCTCAACTTAAAACTCAAAGTAACAATGCGTTACCTCCTAAAAGTATCGCGAAGCTAGGGATCTACCCAGCGTCTAAACCTCAAATGCCCAGCTCTCCTCCCCATAAAGTTTTGCCTCCCAATCTTCTCAGCTACAATCAACCTCCAAAATCAATCTCAAATCAAGTTCCACCGCAACATGCTGACATGTTTTGGGCGTTGGCATGGCTAGAAAACAACGCCAATATGATTACTATTCCAGGAGGTACCTTGATGGGGGCTACAGGGAACTTGATGAGTAAAGGAAATATTAAGCTCATTGAGAACATCAACGACCTTTACGCAAACTATAAAAACGGAGTAATAAGTAAAGGACAATATGATGGTCGACGTAAAAAACATTTAGACCTACTAAAGAAAAATGTTGGCCCTATGGAAAAGCTGTTATTTGGCAACAAAACGACTCACCAGTCTATTCGCATAGCTCGAAGTGGAGGGTTACCTGCGAATGCTCATATAGTTAAACAAGCCGAAAAACTGAATAAAATAGCTCAAGCATCTAAAGTGGGCGGACATGTTTTAGTCGGTGTTGGTCTGACGGCTTCCTGCATTCAGATTGCGAATACACAAGACCAACATGAGAAGAATGAAATTTTTGTTGAGTCAATAACTAGCACAGCTGTAGGAATGGGTACCAGCGCGTTAGTCGGTCTATTTTTAGTATCAAACCCTATTGGCTGGGGGACTGCCATTGTACTCGCTGCCGGTTCAACGGCTGTAGGTTATGCATCCGGTAAAGTGGCAAAAAGCTTTTATAATTCAATTGAAAGCAAGCCAAACTTAGTCGCTAGTACTGGAATAGAGTCTATATGCAGCAAGTAATCACATTTCTTTTTTACACTTTAATGACTGGTGTGATTATTATTTTCTTACAAACCATTTTTATCGGTGTCATGCACTTTCTGATGCCGAAGGAGATTGTTGGAAACTATTTTAAAAAACCATATTTTAATGAATTTGAGCTTTCTTTATTCACAGGGTGGCCTTACGCATTTTTCCGAACATTGATGTTTGTTCGTTTAATCGTTCAACCTAGCTCAGGTGAAAAGCGAAAATTACCTAATATTTCTAGAGAAGTACCAAAATGGTATCGTTATTTGTCGATTCTATTACTAGGTATTATCATTGTTAACTCTGTTGTCGTTGCCCTGACTTTATCAATTGGTGCCGTTCTTTTAGCAATTGAGTGAGGAATTAACATTAAAATATAACGATGTACTCGACGAAGAGAGCTCAGTCTGAACTCTCTAATCGCCAGAGTTATTGCATACTAACCTCTACTATTCTTCGTTGAGACGGCGAATCAACTTAGCTGGCGTGCCTCCGTATAGACAATCTGGCTGCACATCATGGTTAACGACCGAGTTCGCCGCAATCACCGAGCGAGCGCCAACTGTTACACCTTGGTTGATGACGGAATTTCCGCCAATCCACACATCATCTTCAATCGTGATGGGTTTACAAAACGTTTCCCAACGTCGGCGACTGCGGTAATCAACAGAATGAGAAGCGGTATAAAATTGCACGCTCGGTCCAATGAGCACGTGGTTCCCGATGGTAATTTTGGCACCATCGAGCATGACCACGTTCATGTTGATAAAGGTTTCTTCACCTATTTCGATGGTCTTACCAAATTCACAATGAAAAGGGGACTGGACAATACAACGGCCTACCTTGCCAAATAGCTGCTTTTGCAATTCGTCGCGCTGACTTTCGTCGGTGTTATTATTAAGTGCTCTAAGTGCTTGAAGAGCATGGCTTCTAATGGCGTCAATTTCTTTGTCCATGCCATCAAAGACCTGGCCAGACATCATTTTTTCTAGTTCTGTCACTGGAAGACTCCTACAACCTGCAATTACTGCTTTCAGATTCTTCACAAGGTACGTGAACTGCGAAATAAAAAAAGAGAAAAGCCCGGACTTTTCTCTTTCCTGTTTTTATATTTTGTGGAGTCTGTCAACTTACACAATTTCCCAACTGTGGGTCATCTCAACACCTTCGCCTAGCATTAAGCAAACCGAGCAGTATTTTTCTAGCGAGTCAGCCGCCACTTTTGCTACGACTTCTGGGTCAAGCTCGTCACCTGACACTTCAAAGTGGATATTCACTTGCGTAAAGATACGCGGTGCGGTTTCACGACGCTCTGTGGTTAGCTTGGCATTAACTGACGAAACCTTTTGGCCTGCTGTTTTCAAACCATCAACAACATCGACAGAGCTACAGCCACCAGCAGCCATTAGTACCATTTCCATTGGTGAAACAATTGTACTGTCGCCTGCACCAAAGATAATCTCTTGTTTTTTATCAGCTTTACCAACGAATTTTAAATCTTCGATCCACGTTACTTCTGCTTTCATAATACTTATTTCCTACTTTATGCAACAAAGCCACTCTATCGAGTGGCTTCTATCTATTTGCTCTTTACCGATGGTATTTAGTTTACCACTGTATTTGGCTAAACCTACCGTTGAACCCATTTCTTCTTTGTTTCAGCAGATCGAACGATCTTATTACTTGATGAAAGAGCGTTGATAGCCTTTGTAAAAACTTGTCGTGATAAGCGTAACTCTTTCTGCAATGCTTCATCTAAGGCTCTTGGCTTAGATAAAGCAGCGTACAACCGTTCTTCGGCATTATCAGCCTTAGATTTTTTCTGCTCAACAGGCAAAGCGACAACTTTTGAGCTTTCTTTCGTCTGAACAGATTCCGATTTAACACTAAACCTATTGCATTGATACTGAAATGCGGAGATTAAATTTAAGTCATTGCTATGGAGCTCAAACACTACTTGCGCGAGTGCTTTAAGGTCATAGTGAGCCAGAAATCTCATTAAGTAGGCAATAATACAAAAATCGGCTTGGTTAGCTCCTGATGGATAATCTGAGATGTGCTGATACATTTCTTTTTCACAAAATTGCTCTATGTTATCTGACTTTGAAAAAACAAAAACTTTATCAGATACAGAAGGAGCAATCTTCTCCACACCTTTCAGGCCAACATTCTCAGCATCTACCAGTATTATCTTCATTTTTTCACCTAAGCATCCATGTTGCATATGATTATAGACTTGTTTCCCATGTCGATGAAATCAAATAACTTAGAGACATAAATCCATAAGTATCAAACCATCACAATTGTATTTGACGCAGCTCATACTCTTGAACTCTGTGCTTTCATACAATAATCAACAATGAGCATAATTAATTTTAATACTCGGTAGTATAGGAACCGTCCATGAGGAACATGACTGCTGTATTTTTGACTCAGGAAGATAAAGTAATTGATGCTAATGAGTTCTTAGATTCTTGTGAAGAACAGGAATACTTCCAATTCAGAACCGCAATCGCCAAAAACAGAAAAACAAACCCATTGGCTCTTTGTAATGTTTGTTTTCAACCCGTAGTTTTAAGAGCCACACCGCAAAGAACCACATTCTTTGCCCACGTAAAAGACTCAGAAGACTGCCCAATCAAAACTACCACGAATCTCACAATGGAAGAGATTCAAGCGATGAAATACAACGGTCAAAAAGAGGGACGACAACACAAAGAGGGTAAACAAAGGTTAGCGGAACTGCTCAGTTCAGATCCCCGATTCTCTGATGAGATTCATATAGAAAAAACATTCCGAGAAAAGAACCCTGTTGGTATAGCCAAACGCTGGCGTAGACCTGATATTTCAGCTCGTTTAGCCTCGGATAACCGAGAAGTCGTATTCGAACTTCAAGTATCGACAACGTTTCTTGACGTTATCATTAGTCGAGAAGAATTCTATAAAAACAATGATGCCTATATCACTTGGGTATTTCTTGACTTTGACTCGGCTTTGTTGCGTAATTCGATGGAACTAAATCAAGAAGCTACGATCTGAGCGGTTACGCCCATCAATCGTCGTAGCC
>NZ_JAWOQN010000589.1:0-661 GCF_033337395.1 Vibrio sp. YT-19(2023)
AACAACGCCAATATTTGTGTAATCTTTGAGAGTCAATCACGTCATGAATCTATTAGCGCTTTTTCAGGTGTTGGTTAGATTCGCTTAAAACACTGTTCATTCCTGTTTCGTCTCGTTAGTATACGCACAATTGGTCACTTACCGACTGATGTATTGCCCAAATCTATACCCACTGACGTTTAGGATTGTTTTTTGCGTTATCTTCTTCGTATTTTATTTGTGCTGACACTTTCCATGCTCTCTGGGCATTTACATGCAGCGCACCACAATACAAATCACGTGACGTCAGAACGCCTCGACAAACTCGTGCAATCTGATTTTCAATCCGTAGTCAACGCCCCACACTCAGAAGCGCAACAACACTATTGGGGTTCTGATGGGTTTGAGCGCCACATCAAGCGAGACTTGTTCGCTCTGGTGAGTTACCGCCGAACGTCTACTGCTGACCGATCGCTCTCCCTCAGCTTTGAATCTGAATACCATCTGCTTGTCGCGTTTTTGCCTCCCCCATTAAAAGAGTTAGCGTGGCAAACTATTCCGTTGCCTACTGATAGCTATGGCATGTTAAAAAACCAACGTTCGCTCTATCGTTTATCAGGGCGGAAAGAGGCGAATTTACTGTACGTGTTTAAACACGGCCGCGAATCGATCATCACAGTTT
>NZ_JAWOQN010000590.1:0-661 GCF_033337395.1 Vibrio sp. YT-19(2023)
TAGGTACTGCCCTCTTATTTACTGTTTAAGTGCGAGACGAAATTACTTCAGGTTACGCATCGCCCATTGCATGAACTCTTGTTGCTCTTCACGGCTGAGTTCATTGAACGACTCTTTCAATGTTTTCGTCACCGCAGGAGATTGCGCGATACTGCTCTTAGTCGCTTGTTTGTTCATTGCGTTGTTGTAGTCGGCCACTTCTCGCTCGTAATCACGAAAACCTTGCAAACCACCTTTACGGAGCTGAACCATAGAGAAATCCACTTCTTTTCCGTTTTTATCCTTTAGTACCACTTTCGGATCGAGTTCGAAGGCTTTCGCTTCTTCAATGGTGCGGAAGGTTTTGTAAGTCAGAGAAAGTTCAGCATCTTTTTCTGCATCAAACTCTAATAAAAGAGGCTGCGAATCAAACTTACGGCGCTTTCCATCTTCAAACACAATTTGACCAACAGTCACCGCTAACTGGTTTTCACCGTCTTTTAGCTCGATGCTGTTATTGTCAGAGATCCACTCAGGGTAAACGAACTCACCGTTAATAACGCGAGGCACTAATTCCTTTTGCAGAGTCAACTGAGCAGCGAAGGCAGGCGCAGAAAGGATTGCGCAAATTCCAAGAAGTGTCGTTGTTTTTTTCATCATGGTTTCTCACTTTATACCAATT
>NZ_JAWOQN010000591.1:0-661 GCF_033337395.1 Vibrio sp. YT-19(2023)
GAGATCTGAAAACAGCAGCTTGGCGTCAATATTGCGCATTTTCGCTAATGCTGATGTCGATATTTTTTCTGACATGTGTGGAGCCTCCTGCTGCTGGGAAAATAACATCCTGTGAATGATATTAACGCATTGATTTCATTGCTTGAAGCAAGAATGAGAAAGATTCATACCAAGAAACAAAAAAGCCAGTCTTTTACGACTGGCTTTGGCTTTAAATGATCTTAAAATTGGCGTGGTTACGCCTTTCGCCGATTATTTAATAAAGGCGATGCAGCCTTGCAAAATCACTAAGTTAACGATGTCGATGAAGAATGCACCGACAATCGGCACCACCATAAACGCCTGTGGTGACGGGCCGAAACGATTCACGATAGACCCCATGTTCATCACGGCTGTTGGTGTCGCCCCCAAACCAAAACCGCAGTGTCCACTAGAAATTACCGCCGCGTCGTAGTTGCTGCCCATGACGCGGAATGTCACGTAGTAAGCGAACACCGCGAGAATTGCCGACTGCACGGCAAGGATGATCAAGAACGGAATGGCTAGGTCAAAAATGTTCCACAGTTTTAAGCTCATGAGCGCCATTGCTAGGAACAGCGACAATGAAACCGTACCGAGAATATCCACGGTTTCTAAATCGACTTTGCGAACTTTCGTCACT
>NZ_JAWOQN010000592.1:0-661 GCF_033337395.1 Vibrio sp. YT-19(2023)
ATTTGTGGCTGATGAGGTTTCCCGCTACAGTTCAATCTATATTCAGCTTATTCAAAGCCGATTGCTAAAGGATGACTACCTATTGGGAAAGGAGTGTAGAGTTAACATTAAGCTGATTCCTACGGGAACTGACATGATTGTTTCGTCAGTTAACGTGCTTTCTGGTGACTCTAGAGTATGTGCTGCTGCAAAGAGTGCAATTGCACAAGTACCAAGTTTCCCGATGTCAACCGATTCAACAGTTAACCAAAGGCTGAAGGATATTAACCTTACGGTCGCACTACAACAATAAGGGATAAGCCGTGATTAAACGTCTTTTACTAGGAATGTTTGTACTGCTAGGCAGTCTAACGAATGTAGCGCACGCTGCATTGGAGCTGGTCATTACCGATGGTATTGATTCAGCACGACCAATTGCTGTTGTTCCCTTTAAATGGGAGGGCAGTCAACCACTTCCTACCGACATTTCTGCTGTCATTGCGTCTGATCTACAGCGCAGTGGTAAGTTCAGCCCAGTACCAACGAATAAAATGCCACAAACGCCATTCAATGAATCAGAAGTTAACTTTGATTCGTGGACAAGCCTTGGTGTAGATGCGTTGTTAACTGGCTCTATCAAGCAAAATGAGCAAGGCGATTACGTTGTAAATTACCAGCTTGT
>NZ_JAWOQN010000593.1:0-660 GCF_033337395.1 Vibrio sp. YT-19(2023)
GCAAGCTCAATGATGGGAGCTTGAGTTCTTGGCACTGATGGGTCGTAAACCAGAACATTTGGAAATAGCAGGTTTGAAGCGTTCACTGAGATGACCAATCCCACCATATTATTAGATAGCTGAACAACCGTGCCAGGAGGGAAGACGCCCATGAACTTGATCAGGATATTAAGGTTCTCTTCTTTATATAGGTGTTTACAGTTTTTATATAAATGAGAAAGGGCGGTGTATGGGATTTTCTGTTCTGATGCGATCGGTGTATGGCACAAGTTATCAAATGCATTTGCCACTATGACAATTTGAGCCAATTCATCAATTTCATCCCCTTTAAGGCCCTCAGGATAACCGGAGCCATCTCTTAACTCATGATGCTGAGCAATCACGGTTTTAGCTGGTTCAGGAAAACCTTCGATCTGATTCGCGAGATCCAAACCATATTTAGTATGTAACTTTAGGTAGTTGGTTTCTGGCTCGGTTAATGGCACTTGCTTTCTTAATATAGCGGTAGGGATTTTGATCTTACCCATATCATGAAACAGAGCAGCGAAAGAGAGCTCTTTTAGTTGCTTGGCAGAATACCCTTTCGCACGCCCAATCATCATGGCAATAACCGCAACGTTTAGAGAATGGAAATAGATATCTTCAAATTCGTTTTTGCCG
>NZ_JAWOQN010000594.1:0-659 GCF_033337395.1 Vibrio sp. YT-19(2023)
ATTTTCCCAGAATACACAGTGCGTTGGATTGAAGCGGAAATTGATGAGCTAGCCGACCGTCCTGGGGCTGGTTTTGCGGTAAGTGAAGAAGACAAACAAAGCATTCACGCCATTACGCCATACTGGCGCGGTAAAACGGTTCAAGATCGCTGCTATGGACTCTTTACCGACGAGCAGCAAGAGATCTTAGCCAGCACCATCATTAAAGCCGAAGGCAACATGACTTCGGGCGACGCGCACCTTGCAGTGGATAACGAAAAAATCCTGAAGATCGGTATGAACGGTCTGCTGGATGAGGTTCGTCAGCATCGCGCTAATAACGACGTGTCGACGTATGAAGGATTGAAGAAAGAGCAGTTTTATAAGTCCGTCGAAATTGTCTTGCTTGCGATTCAGGAGCACATGGTGAGTTACGCTGATCTCGCTCTGGAAATGGCACAAAACGAAACGCGACCAGAGAGGAAAGCGGAACTGGAGACAATCGCAGAAAACTGTCGTCATGTGGCTTTCCATGCGCCAACCAACTTCTGGCAAGCTCTGCAACTGAGCTATGTTGTGCAGTTGATGTTGCAAATTGAATCGAATGGCCACTCTGTTTCATTCGGTCGGATGGACCAGTTCCTAAACGACTACTACGTGCGTGATCTTGAAAGTGGCGC
>NZ_JAWOQN010000595.1:0-658 GCF_033337395.1 Vibrio sp. YT-19(2023)
TGATCAACCACCAAGTTGGAGCGATCAAAAGCAGAGTTATTCTTAATGATGTACGGGCGAAACGGTTTTTCTAGGAATCGGTGTGTACGCATACAAAGCATGTCTAACAAAGACGATTCAATGTTGTTCGCAAGGTGTTTGAATGCTCGTTTGTAGTAAAGCGCACGCATGATGAACTTCATTCTATATGCCCAAATAGGGTTATAGGTGTTGGCGTACTCATCAGCATAGATCACTTTGGTATGATCAAAAATGGATTTATTTGCAGTCATTTTCACTCCCGACTCACTTAAGAGCTTGTCTTAACTGGGGTTCTGTTTTAACAGCACGAGAAATAACAGCGAGGAACACGAAAATGGAGAGATGCACAAGGCATAAATAGGAGGTGTGTTCTTGCTGATTCCAACGTACACAAAATTAATTTTGAACAGTGTTCGTTTGTTCGGGATTCTAAGAGAAAAACCACGGCAGGTATTGTATGAGTGAGTAAGGAAGTGTCAGGGATAGGTCTTTGCTAGAGCATATTTCAAGTTTGAAAAAGATCGAAGTGAGTCATAAACAAAAGCATGCACAGAACCAAATTGAACGAAACTTGAACATAATTTGAAATTAATTTGACGTGCTACAGGTCTTTATACGTAACTTATAGGTATCGAAC
>NZ_JAWOQN010000596.1:0-657 GCF_033337395.1 Vibrio sp. YT-19(2023)
CCGATGCCGGAAGTGACGCGTTTTTTGATGTCCGTGTAGATGTCTTTGTGAACGGCAAGATTGTTCTCAGACAGCTTTAAGACTTCATAAGCCTTTACCGCATCTAAGTAGACTTTAGTGACTTCTAATGCCTTGTCTGAAGCATCAGCTAATAGTTGGAATCGCACCGATTCTGCATCAGCAGCGGTACGGTCAATATCGTTTAATGTCGCGCTGCCATCCCAAATTAATTGGGTTAGGGTGATAGACGCTTCTTTTCTCGTATAGTCAGTGTTGCCTCGTCCGACTTCATCAGATGGGTCGAGGCCTTCGTAACCAATGCCCGCATCAAGATCGAGAGAAGGCAAATAGGCGCCTGTTGACGCCTCATTGATGTACCTTCGGCTCTCAAATTCATTAAATGCGCTTTTGATATCTGGGTTATTTTTTAACGTTAATGCCACGGCTTGCTCTAAAGTTTGACCGAAAACGGGTATAGACACTATTAAGCTACAGCAGCAAGCAATACTTAGTCGGTTCCATTTCACGGTGTTTCTCCTAAAAAATCGTGTTGCTTTTTGCTGTTTCATCTCACATTTGAGATAAAACATCACAAATAACAGTGTTTGAGTAAGTAAATTATCAACCTACTGTTAAACCTAGGCTTTTGTTTAGAAT
>NZ_JAWOQN010000597.1:0-657 GCF_033337395.1 Vibrio sp. YT-19(2023)
TTTTAAGGCGGTGACGGAAGAAAGTTCTGAGGAGGTTGGTGAAGAATCCAAAGAGGAAGAAGCTCCTCGCCCTACAGGTCGACCAAGCTTAAGAGTTATTAAGTAAATAAAAAGCAGCGTTAACGCTGCTTTTTTTATACTTCGGTTTCAAGTTTTTCAATATCGTTTAGTCACTGATGGTAAACGTCTCGACATCTGGATCACTATCATCTTGTGTCTGTGTCTGTGTCTGTGTCTGTGTCTGTGTTGTCACACCGTCGCTAGGTAAATCGACTTTAACTGGTTCTGCGTCTCCGTATTGGAACCCTTTGATCACCTGTTTTACGCCAGAGATATTGCGCGAAATCTCCGTCGCGCGTTCACCTTGCTGAGCGGTTACATAGCCAAACAAAAATACATCACCATCCTCTGTAATGACTTTGACTTTAACGCCATTGAGGTCCGAGTCGGTTAATAGAGCCGATTTTACCTTGGTTGTGATCCAGCTGTCGTTGCTGATTTGCGTCACGCTCAATGGCTCTTTAGCCTTAATTTGGTTATGAATGGTTTTGACGCCATCAATGGCTCTAGCTCGTTGCTCAATTTGATTAATCAAATCTTGAGTTGGAGCTTGGCCCATTAAAACAACCGTACCATTGTACGAGCTCGCAACAACTC
>NZ_JAWOQN010000598.1:0-657 GCF_033337395.1 Vibrio sp. YT-19(2023)
CATGTCTTTCTTACGGTCAACAATGTGCAGGAAGCCTTCGTCATCAAACTTAACGATGTCACCCGTTGATAGCCAACCGTCTTCGTTAATGGTGTCTTTGGTTGCTTCCGGACGTTGCCAGTAACCTTGCATTACTTGAGGGCCGCGAACTTGTAGCTCACCTGTACCAGTATTTGGCAGTACATTGCCTTCTTCATCAACCATACGAACTTCTGTCGAAGGAACTGGCAGACCGATAGAACCGTTGTACTCAACCAGGTCATGCGGGTAAGCCGCAACTAACGGTGAACACTCAGTAAGTCCATAACCTTCAAGCAGGTAGCAGCCTGTGGTCTTCAGCCATTTCTCAGCAACAGCACGTTGAACTGCCATACCACCACCAACAGCCAAGCGAAGATTACTGAAGTCCAACTCATGGAAATCTTCATTGTTCACTAGCGCATTGAATAAGGTATTCACACCTGTGATCGCTGTGAATTGGTACTTTTGCAGCTCTTTTACAAAGCCAGGAATATCACGCGGGTTGGTAATCAGTAAGTTACGACCACCCATTTCGATAAACAGCAAACAGTTCACTGTCAGTGCGAACACGTGGTAAAGCGGCAATGCGGTTACCACTAATTCACGACCTGGAGAAAGTACTGGACCGTAAGCCCC
>NZ_JAWOQN010000059.1:0-12771 GCF_033337395.1 Vibrio sp. YT-19(2023)
AATCTATATATATTAATAAAGATAATTAACTAGTGTCAATCTAATTATAACTATGGGGATTCTTAGTCGAATGAAAACTGTGACCCCTTAACACCGAACGTATTTAAGTCCGTACAGGCAAAATCACCAAGCTTTTGAAGGTTGGCTTTATGTTCGTTGATAAGCGCGGCACTCGATGAAGCTTTATTGGTTTTGGAAGATGAGGCTGCCGTTTGTGCAGTGGGCCAATTTGAGCTAGGACCAGACGACAATCTCTCAAGATTTTTCAGGCTCCCAAGCGTTAACTTGTTTTCACCGTTCAACACATTTTTCAGCATGAGCTTCGCAACATCTTTAGGAATACCCTGCTTAGTAAGCAGGTTCACTACAATATCTTTCGCTTTATTCTGGTGGCTAATACGCGCGCTGATACTTTTATTTTTTGGTGCGCCCTCTTTAACAAAAATATCTTTACCGTTGTGTGCTCGAACCTCTTTGTCGTCAGCTTGATTTTGTGTCGCCAAATGTGACGTTAACTGACTCAACGAGTGCATTTGCGATGTATTAATATTGACCATGTGTGATGCCTTAAACTTGAATAAATGCGTGTACGTCTGTTTGGCTAAAATCTACAACCGTGTTGTTTTGAAATAACTGTCCCCAAGTATCAACTAATTCGTTCAACTGAATGATTAAGTTAGCAATGTTGGTGAGTTCACTTCCAGTCGCGATAGCAACTTGAAGAACAACGTCTTTGCGTGTTGGATTCACACAAAACTGCACACCACCTGTTTCTCGATACAAAAAGTTGTATTCAAGTAAAACTTGAAGTTTATCTAGCGTAATATCATCTTGTTCTATAAGCAGGTTTTTGGAAATCAATAACTCGCCTTTTTCCTCTACGAGCAGAACATCGACACTGTTGTTTTCAGCAAAATGCAGTGACCACATTTGATCGTCATACGCTGTCACGCGCTCAAGGTTCAGCACTTCTCCTAGCTCAGAGAGAAGCATATTAATCTTTCCTGTATCCATGTTGTGTCCTGTCTAATTTATTATAACTAAGTGACATCGATATATTTATTTCAGCGAAGCCACTTGGGTATAACGGCTCATTTAAATAAGCGAATAAGGATAAAAGAGATTTTATGGCGAGATAGAAACCGACACTTTATTTCAACGTCTCATTTTTATTGCTATTAGCCGTTTTATTGAGAAGAAAAATTAAGGTTAAGCTGGAAAATAAAAGAGCGGCAATCGCCGCTCCAAAAATTAAATAGAAGTAGAAAATCACTTAATACCGTGAAGGCTATTTTCTGCATCCATAACTAAAGGATTGAACGAGTCGTTACGAAGTTCTGCTATCGCGTATAGCATGCGCCCCATGCGACCATTTCCATCGGTAAAGCCATGGTACCCGATAACTCCGGCGAACAAATGTTTACCTAAGTCTTTATCTTCTACAGGGTTCTCTTTCAAAAAGCCTTCAATGTGCTGCTTTAACATGCCCTCACCGCCAATACTTGACGGCAAAGTGCCACCCGAAATATTTGGCCCTCGGTAATCACGCTCAACATTAGGCACCAATCGAGCGTGTAGCTCTTTTAGGTTTTCCATATTCAATAAGTCTTTACCATTAGACGCGTATTCTTTCAGTAAAGACGTAATATTTTCGGCATCGTTTCCTTTAGAGTTAGAAGCATTAATGATCCACGCCGCAGCTCTTTCAACATTATTGGTTACGCCACTTTTGTTAAACGCATCCTCCGCCAGTCCTTCTGCGTATACACCTTGGCTTAGATCGGTGCTTGCTAGACCTTCGATATGACGTTGCGCCGATTTAAGATGCATCACCTCCATATCAAACACCGCTTGCATTTGATTAATGCTACCTGCCGGGTTTTTCTGCGCTGCAGATACACCACCGCCGTAGTCTTTTACTACACGTCCAGCAAGCGACTTCGCTGCACTTTCGCCAATCAGTGATGTGAGGTTTTTACCAGAATCGGTTTCTAACATTGCCTCTGTCATCGCTCGCTCTGCTAACTGGTTTAGCTCAGCAGAGTTCGACTGAACTGATTTACTGTCTAACTTCGCAAAGGCATTTAAGACATCTGATGCGGTTTTTATGCTTCCATCCTTGAAGAACATTTGTCCATGCTCAACAGAAGAAGCAGCTTGTAAACGCTGAGCTTGTCCTTGCTCATTATCAAATACGGCTTTTGTAAGGGCTTTCGCTACCGATTGTGGGCTACCTTCGCGAAACAGTTTTCCTGTCGCTTCAAAAAATCGCGCTACTGCACCATTCGTAGGATTGGCGCGAGTAAATTCTTGGGTCGCTGCGTTGATTTGGTATTCTTTGCCACCAATACTCAGCTTACCTTCGTTAAGTATCTCGTTACGAGCTTGCGGCATGGCGGCCTGCAACGCGCTAACACTTCCAAAACTGATCATGTTTTAAACCCTTAATGTGGAAAAATGAGTGGTATTCGTTTCCGGTACTTCGGTTGTTTTATTGGTTACTTCTTGTGTATTCGCACTTTTTAACCACTCGATGAAATTCGCAAATGACTCATCGAAAAAAAGATGCAGTTAGCAGTTGCTGAGGCAGGTGTATGAAACCGATATATCCGGTCTCTTCCTCCCAGCATACCGCTGGAGAGCCTTGCGTTAAGGCATCTTTCATATGTTGATGCAAAATATCAGCACTCGGTTTATCACCTGAAATCAGCCCGATAAGCGTCACACGATCTTCTTGTGCACGAATTGTGATTGCTGTGTTTTGCTCAACGAGTAGATGGCAACAATCATCTTCATCAAAAACCAACGGCTCCAATTGGCAGCGGCTGGCAAAATCTGTCAGTAAAGAAGTTATAAATCCATTAGCCATTCGACTAAATAATCCTATTTTTGTTGTTTTAGAGGCGCTGCTTGGTTGCAACACTTATCAACTAAGCAGCTTTCTTAGGTGTATTCTTAAGGATTTATGGCAGTGAATATTTTAGAAATGGTCGGATTTTTTTTGTTTAAAGGCATTAAAATGAAAAAACTCAGCAAGTGCTGAGTTTTTAAGGTTTATTCATGAATCGTAATTTTACGCTCGCTGAGCTGCTTCACCATGGCTTGCTTTAATGCATGCAGCTGTCCATCAATACTGGCGTCGATGATCCCAACTTCTGTTTCCAAAATGCAGCCTCCATTTTTCAAGCGCGCATCTGCTACCACGTCAACGTAACCGACTTCAGGGAAATCACTTAATACACCAGCCACCTTTTCCCTCACCTCAACAACCTGCTCTGGGTGGACATGTAAAATGACCTGCTTTTGGTTGCTCACCAGTTGCAACGCTTCTCGAACTACACTCACCGTGGTATCGACATCATCGAAGGTATCGATGATCTTACGTACTGCTTCTAACACCACACCTGTCATTTTTTCTTCGACTTGCTGATAGTAGTCATTACAACGTGCTAAGGTTTCAACCATCGTTTGCGCATTTTCAATCTTGGCTTGTGCAAGGCCATCTTGATAACCACGTTGTTTTTCGGTTTCGTAGGCTTGCTGGGCATTAGCAATGATGCTCTCAGCTTTGGAGTTCGCGGCTTCAACTAAGTGTTGCGAATCCAGATAACTGGCATAATCTTTCGCTTTCAGCACCTTTAAGCCAGGTGCCAGCTGCAAATTGTCTGTTTTTATTTCAACAAATGAAACCATTGAGGAATAACCTGTTTTGCGATTTTTTTTGTGAGTCGATACGCCAGATCTCGTTGATCCGCTTCCAACCAGTTAGCTGTTTCCGCGTTTTCGCTAAGTTGCTTTTCTAATTTGAATTGCCAACGAAGAACAACATCTTCCGGTGAGTTAATCAAAATAAACCTCATCCAAAAATATCCTAGCGCCCTCATGCTTGCTTCAACAGACCTTTCATCCAATAGTTCTGGTAACGAACGCTGCCAGCCTTGCGGCCAGCTGGATAACAGCATCGGCCCGTTTTGAATTAAGAACCGAGCGCCTTCCAAACCAAAAACGTTGTTCAGAACCTGTTTCGGACGTTTTAAAACAACGCCTCGCATTGCCACACAATGTAAAGCTCCGCCCACCATCAATACGAGTTGGTTCAACGCGTCTGTCGGGAGCAATGCCAAACTATGACAAGGTCTGTTAAAAGCCGTCTCAGGAACGGGAGATAACGTCCACTCATTGATACACCATTGGTTGAACATGGGGTTATCTCTCCAGCCTTCGATATTTAGTAACCAAGGCTGCTTTTGCTCTATCCAACTTCTATGGATGTACTGGCAAGGCGCATAGTTAAACTGGTGTTGTACCTGCGCGAGTGGTGTTTCTGGTTTAACCACGCTTCGTGTTCCTACGACACCATGTAAAAGTAGCGATATTCGAGCCGATGAGTGCCGCTACCAAGAACACCAAAATGGCGATAAGATTATTCGCCGTCTCTTTGGTGACCTGAACCGACAAAATGCTTTTAAATTGATTGTTTTGAGTAGCAACTCGAACCTCTGATGAGGGTACCATCACTACGCTGATTCGATCGTAGTTCAGCCCCTCAATGCTATTGTTCACTAATAATTTGATCTGCGGAACATATGAATCAAGCGCAATATCTGCTGCGTGTTTAATAAATACGGAGGCAGAAGCTGGAGTTGGACGCTCTCCTGGACGCAGATCTTGATCTTCCAAAACAACATGAACACGTGCCACCAGCACACCATCAATCTGAGATAAGGTTGAGGAGAGCTCTTGAGATTTCGCGTACACCAAACGTGCTCGCTCTGCTAATGGTGACGAGATCAAATCGTCTTTGGGAAACACCTCTTTCAGTGTGGAAAACTGCTCTCTTGGATAACCTTTTCGCTTTAGCGCGTCTACCGCGAAGGCGATTTGAGAACTGTCTACCATTAACTTGACGGTGTTGTCTTTGTCAGGTTCTTTTGTTGCAACGACACCTTCGGATAGTAAGATCGACAACATCTCATTACCCTCTTTCTGAGTAACGTTGGTGTATAACTCGGTCTGACAACCTACCAGAAACAACGTGAGCATGATGAAAACTGCTCTCATTTTATTCATCATCACTATTGTGCCTTCAATAAGGTTTCTACGTTTTGTGTGGTTTTACCCACGGTTTTCGCGATCAGCTCTTCTTGAAAAGTAATGCGTGTGAGCGCCCACTGCATTTGCAGTAATTGCGCCGGATCATCACCCACCATCTTCATGTTGTCTTGCAGGTTACTTTTCGCGTTATCGATAGTGTTTTTCAACTCGCTGATGTTTTCTAGCAAACCTCCCTCCAGGCCATTACTTGCCTCGGGAACCGACATGGCTTGCTCAAAACGTTCGCTTAAACCGTCTTCGACTTGCGCATCCTGTAACTTATCAATGTTGGTTTGCATCACCTCGGTGTACTGCGTGTTTATCATATGTACTCCTAAGATAAATCTAACTTGTGACTGTGAGTCATGATGTTTTTCACCATCGCATTTTTTTGGATCATGAAGCTAAGTTCATCACGAACCATGTCCAGTGTTGATGCCATATCAGGTAACGACTTCAACTCTGCCCAGCAATGCCATAAGGCTTGTTCTTTCTGGGCACCCAGTGGAAAATGCTGCGCTAGCATTGCTTTTAGTGCTGTTTTATCAGCAGGTGGTTCGGCAATAAGCTGTCCCGAAAAATTCCCTAGTAACTCCTGCTTCAACACCTTTAACAAATCAGATTGTGGCTGCTCGTTGCCTTTTGCACTCTTCGCCTCATGAAAGGCGTACCACATTGCCTCTCGTTTAACTTGAGGGTCGGAGAACGCTTCATTTAACGATGATAAGACACTTTGTTTACTGACAACCTCTGCGTCTTTTAATGATTCGTACCACGCTTTAATCTCCGCCAGTTTGGCTTCTGTTTTCTCTAGCGTCTCTTTTGGAGAAACATGTGAAACTTGCTCTTGCTTGTCACTTCGCTCCATGAGTGCTTTCATCTTGTCTTCATCGCTCCGCTCATAATGGCGCGACTCCGACTGACGCAAAGATTGGTGTTGAAGACTTAGGTTGCTTGAATCAATGATCATCCAAGATTCCTAATGTCCTGAGAAAAGCTCGCAGCAAATGCTTGGCTTTCTTCGCTTCCTTGTGACGCAAGTTCTACCCAGCTTTCCGCTTTGCTCAGTAAACCGGCTTTGGCAGAAGCAAGAGCCGCTAAGCTGATCAGATCTGGATAGGCGTTACAAAGTGGTTCGAGTAATTGATGAGCCTCTTCATACAAGCCTTTATTCATGAGGCTCATTGCACGAATCATCGCAACGGTCTCTTCAGAACCTGAGCTTGCTTCAAGGCCATCTGCAATCGTGTTGGCTTCTTGATGACGATGCATACCTGTTGCCATCAGCGCGATTTCAGCCAGCAGTTGGCGCGTTTCTCGTTCCATGCTTTACACCTTCTGGAGAATCGACTGCATCACATCTTTAATCGCACGAGTGGTGGTCGCATTGATATTGTAAACAACAGACCATTTGTTGATCGCGTGCTGAAGCTCGGCAAGCTTTGATGGATCATCGGCATTGGTTTCTAGGTTCTTGATGGCTGCCGTCACTTCTGTGTTGGCATCTTTCGCTTGTTGTTCTAACTTAGCTTTAACATCATCAAGGTTTACACTGTTACTAGCATCGTAAAATGACATAAGACTTCCTCGTATTTTTTAGTTAGCTTCGTATGATTCAACGACCGCATGGGCGGCTGTGTAAGCTTCATACTGTTTGAGTAGCAATTGGTACTGCTGTGGTGAGCACCCTAAATCCAACTGACGTTTCACCACCGCTTGTGCTTCTAAGAGCTTGCTCTTAATCTTGTGTACTTCCGCACCGTTTGTGTCGTTATTTAAAATTTGTTCAAGATTTGTCATTGTTCGTCTCGCCTTCATATCCGAGTTCTATTGTTATCACCCGCCCGCCTTTAACCAACTCAATACCAGCAGGTGTAACACTGGATATTCGGTAGCCCTGAGGCGTTCTTGCACCGACCATATAGCGAACATTATCGGTCAGAATCACATATGGAACCTGGCCAAAGTTAACGCTACGAAACGGGAAATCGATGTTGGTGCCTTTACTCACCTTAGGTATGGATTTCAAAACTAAGTACGGTTTCTCACCATATTGTTCCCGGAAGTCTCGGGTCACACCGTAAAATCGAGTCGTTTCGATATCATCAAGCTCACCACGAACTTCGATGCGATCACCGCTGGTGACCAACTGGACTTTTTTCAGTAGCTCCGCATCCGTCAATAACGCTTTTAGCGTATCCATGTAGGCACCCGCTCGCTGCAGTTCAACCTTCCACGCAATAAGACCCGGCACGTCTCGCTCCAAGATTTGTTCAACTTGGTTCCAGCGGCTTGCATCATCGATATAGCCCGTCAGCAGCAGTGTGCCGGTCTCATCGCCATTTTCGACTTTCACTTGGTGATAGCCGAGGTTGCGCAAAATAAATCGAACCCCGCGACGGATTTCTTCCATCGTTCTTAAGTCACTTTTGTAATTGATGCCCAATACATCAATTCGACCAAGCAGATCGAGTTTCTGTGTTCGGTCTTCAACATAGCCCTCTAGGACTGCTTGGCGTGCGGCGGCATTCCATTCCACACGAACGTCGCTAAGTTTGAGCTCGCCTAAGATGTTACGCACCAAAACAATGGGTTCTGCTTCTGTAACAATTTCATTGTTGTTTCCGTTAGCTTGGCTGTACCACATACCGGCAAAAATGACACTCGGGACAAAACTACAAAGCAAAGCGATGAGCGTTGTTTTTTTCCAGCTAGAGCGTTGCACAGCAACCACAGGTGTATTCTGTTGGCTAGATTCGTCGCTGACGTTACTCACAATTAACGCATCTTCCGCGTATCCCAGAGCGAACTTCACAACGCCGACCGAGACAACAGCATGGCGTGACAACTCGATACCACCACCTGCAACAGCGATGTCTTCACTGTTAATATTTGCCTCTTCGCAGCCTCGTAAAATGACCGAGTCTTGCTGGCAAACGAGGGTGAAATGGTTCGCTTCGACCCCAGCATCAGACAGTACAAGATCAGCAATAAAGTCGTCACTGCCAAGCACGAGAGCACCTTCAGGTAAGGTGACTTCTACTCCGGTATGCACGCCTGATAAAATACGAATTTTCCATTGCTGCATCGCGGTTAAGACTCCTCTGAAGGGCGCACACACTCACTTTGTGAGTCATCACATTCCAATACTTTCACCCGCCAACCCTTTTGCCCTGTTGGTAATTGGCACTGCGTTAATTGAGACGACTTTTGCTGTGACAATAAGTCTTGTTGATAGCGCTCGGCTTGAACCCTCGATGTGCAGCTATATACTTCCACTACCGATTTAAATTCAGCGCTATTGTTGGAGATGTTGTTAAGCTTGCCGATACTTGGTCGCAAGTCATATTCGTTGCCAATCAACACACTATCGCCAATACCATCCACAACAATTCGAGGTTCTAAAATAAACATTCGTACTGTGCGGCGCTTAGTGTTGGTATTACTTCTAAACAGCGCGCCTAAATATGGGATGTCTCCTAGCAATGGCACTTTACGTAACTGATGGCTCACTTCATCTCGGTACACACCACCGATAAGTAAGCTTTGCCCTTGTTTAACCGTCGCTAAGGTGCTGATTTCAGTTTTACGAACGGAAGGAAGATCATCGACGCCACCATCAGCGATCTTTGCACCGTCTTCGAGATGAAGGCTCAGGTTAATTTCAGGTCGTGCAGCAAATCTATCACCAACGATACGTGGGACAATTCTCAGTAACGTGCCATATGTGACCTCTTCCAGCGCTGCGGTTTCTTTACCAACCAGCTTGACGTAAAAAGTGCTGCTGTTGTTCAGTACCGCTTCGACATTTTCCTGAGTTAACAATGTTGGTCTTGAAACCACTTGAGCACTGCCTTTGGATTCCAATAAACGAATTTGAGCCAGCAAGTAATTTAGGTTGGTTGAATCAAGCAAGGACTTAAAGTTCTGTCCACTGCCGAGCGTCACATCCCCCGAATTCACATCACCTGTTGTTTTGATATCGACAATGCGGTTGTTTCCGACAGACACTCCCGCTCGCCAATCAACGCCTAACTGACTTAAATCGTTGGCACTGATATCGACAATCGATAGCGCGACTTCAATTCTTGATTGCGGCTGGTCTAATTGCGCGACCAGTTTACGATAGAGCGGTAATCGTGCTTGAGTATCACGAACGATAATCGCATTAAGGCCCGGCTCTGCTTCAACTGTTGCACCACCATGAACTGAGGCGGTTTTATTACTTTTTACAGGCTTATCTGAACTGGTAACTTCTTTGCTAGACGCACTCGTCACTTGAGTTTGAACACCAGACACGACCCGTTTTAACACCGATGCGATACCAGGGACCGTAATTGTCTGATCGCGATATGCAATTTCTCTATCCGTTGCAGAAGCGTACTTCAAAGGAATTATCTCAACGAATAATTCGTCGGTTGAATTCGATTTCTGCAGCAAGCGCGTTTCCAATGCCTCCGCCGTTTGTACCACTAAGTCGACATAACGTGGAGGACCCGCAAGATAGACTAACCCTTTGCTCTCAGCAGCTCTCCAACCATAACGAGAATCCCAAACGCCGGTGGAAATTAACGTACTGCGTAGCTCTCTAGCCGTAAGTAATTCCAATTGAAGTAAACGTGAGCGAGTTTCTGTCGCCTTATAGACATGTAAGACGGCTCCATCGAAATACCACATCAAGTTGTACACTTGCGATAAGTAATCGAGGAATTCCGCCGGATCTTCAGGGGTAAAACGCCCATTCACTCGATCGTTGACTTTGTCACTAACAGAAACCGAGACACGATAATTTGCACCGAAGTTATTCAACAACTCTTTTAATGAGTCATTATCTGCATAGTAGCGGAACGGTTGTTCGGGCCAGTGTAAGTCTGTTGCTTGCGCGTATCCCAAAGGAACAACACTCACTGCGCATAACAATGCCTTTGTTGCAGCACGCCTAATGTTGGGAAAGATTTTTAGCATCATGGTAACCACACTGTATGGTTGATTGTGTGGTTCACGCGTTCTTGTTCCAATAATGCAATGTAACGCTCACATAGATTGACGTGCTTAGAAAGCAAAGCAGAGAACCGTTCCACCGAACAGTCCTCAACCCTTACTTTACTTTGCAAAATCAATTGCTGATCATCATTGGTTGTCAGTACGCCGCCATCCTCACGAATGGTTTTTAATGAGAGCTGCATGCAACGTTGTAACGCTTGTTCTTGTTGATAATCTAGATGCTCTTTAAACTGGAAGGGTAACGTCGCTTCCCATAAAATCCATGACGCATGTTGCTTGATGGTCAGTGATAACTGGTCAACCTCGATGTTGTAAGAACCATTTTCTGAGGCAATAAAATCCCCTACCTTTAGCGCTTCCGCTAAAGATTTCATCATCTTATCTAACATTTAACGCCCTATTTAGATCTGGCTGAGGTGATTGCAAGCCTGGCCGCACTGACCACTTTGAGTATCAAAATAGTAGTGATCGATATCACCAACAGTTTGCATGTTCTTGAACCATTGCCATACTTTCGCAACCGCATTTTGGTCGTTGTAAACCACATCGCATGCATCCCAAACTTCGTTCAGCTCGGGGGCTTCAAGTCGCACTTCCGAACACCAATTTTTCCACTCAGAAATAAATTGTTCGGTTGTAGAGGTGTACTCCGCGAACCCTTTCAGCTCGTCTAAAGACGGTTGCCACTTCTCAATTAACAAACGATGACATTCAATCACTTGCAACTGTTGTTCGCTTAACGTCCCAAGTTGCTTTTTAAGTTGATGCTGCTGGCTCTTAATAAGATCGAGTTGCTGTTGAACAAAGACGGCACTGGTGTCTTCCCCTGATAGCTTCGACCAATATTCCTTCTGAATATCGAGTTGATTGATAAGTTGTTCAACTTTAATCGAAGCATGAAGAGCACTTTGATCGACTTGTCGGTTAATCCACTCGTTGAGTGATAAATGGAAACAAAGCATCAACGTTTTTGGGACAGCCAAATTAAAGCGAAAGCCCAGACGAGAGTTGATGTAGTCCAGCCTTTGTTCGAACGTTGTGATTGTGCTGCTATCACTGAGCTGCGATCCAATTTCCAAAAATAAACGCATGGCAAACCGGTCTATCGAAGCACCAAGTTTTTGATACGTTTTAACTAACTGGCTAGCGCATAGGCTATCGACGACATTTCTATCCAACAAGCGTTGAAGTAAAGATAACTGCTCATAATTTATGACGCCTTCACTCAACAATTGTCGGTGATTGACGTGCACAACATTGAGATCCTGCGTAGGTTTCGAGGCGCTTTCATAACGAGCTCCTCTTTGTAAAACAGTCACTTTCCGCTGTGTCACTATGCTGTCTGGAAAAAGCGAACGGCGTCGCCAATGCTGCTTTTTCATTTATGTTCGTCTCCGCACCCCTTTCGAACAATCCAGAAAGAAAGAGATGTAATAATTTTTAATCGTTCGTTGTTACACGATACATAATAGAATTTACACTGGTGAGTGACTTTCAAAATTAGTCAGAAAATTTTAGTCCCAAGTCATTTCATTTCGCGATAGCCACTTGATCGTCTCCCGAACGTACGCGGCTTGGGGTCGTTCCAAAACGACGACGGTAACTCTGCGTAAAGTAAGACTGACTGGAAAACCCTGCCTCCATCGCCACATCTACGATGCTCATCTTGCTCGTCAACAGCAGTTTATGAGCATGCAGTAGTCGACGCTCACTGATCCAAGCTCTTGGAGAAATGCCATAGTGCTCATTAAAAAGCTCTTTAAAAGTGGTTAAGCTGGCACCAAACTCCTGCGCGTAGTCTGTCAACTTCCATTCTTTTAAGTAATGCTGTTCCATAAATCGACGTAACCGTTCCGACGTACGGTTTGTTTGTTGTGACAGCAACGCATACAGTGATTCTCCTCCTTTGCTGTGTAGCAAGAGAATGAGTAGTTCTTCGTATTTTAGGCACATAATGGCATCAGGGTACGCTTGTTGCTCAAGCGTCTGCATGCTAGAAAGCACTTGTTCAACGAGTATGTTCAAACCAAAAGTAAACAAACCAGAACAAACTTTGTCTACCTTAGGCAGCATCATCAAGAGATCACTGTGTTTTTGCAGCAACTGACTAACGAGTTCATTGTCGTAAGCAATAATCGACGCTTTGTATGCCCCATCTAGCGGAGAGTACTCTAACAAGTAATCCCCTTGAGATAGAAATACCCCATTTTCGGCAGCAACATCGATTGTGCAATCACCTGTTTGAACTCGAAGCTGACCATTGTGAACGACAACAATGTGAGACTGGTCTGAGTGAAATACTTCGTCAGATTTTTCATAGCAGGAAAAACTACGAATTTTTCGTGAACTCGAGTCGACCCTTTCTGAGTTTAGTTGGCCTGACACATCCATTTTCTACCCTTCATTATTTTGAGTTTCTCAGTGCAAATGTTGAGAAACTTTCAAAGCACTACTTTGATTGTTGTTATTTCTAAGTACTGCTGTATGAATTAAAGAAGCAAAGAAAAGAGCATAGAAGTTCTATCACTTACCATACCCCCCGAATAATTAGCGAATAACCCAAGCATTACCTTTACCTAAAGGTAAAAGTTTGACTTGGCTTTGTTGCGTAATTCGATGGAACTAAATCAAGAAGCTACGATCTGAGCGGTTACGCCCATCAATCGTCGTAGC